>CAZHIG010000105.1:0-3959 GCA_964532705.1 uncultured Erysipelotrichaceae bacterium | reverse complement strand
AAGCCATGGCTTGAGCCGCTTGTTCTAAGGCTTCAACTTTAACTTTTAAGGTTTCGAAATCATTGTTATTTAAAGCATTTTGAAGTTCATCACGAAGTTTGGTGACTTCAGCTTTTTGATCTTCAGGGATCGCTGCTTTTTCATCATTTAAGCTGCTGTTGATTTGATGAATCAATTGTTCAGCCTTATTTTTAAGTTCAGCTTCTTCTTTACGTTGTTCATCTTCTGCTTTGTGTTCTTCTGCATCACGAATCATACGTTCAATTTCAGCTTCACTCAAACCTGAAGAATTAGAGATGGTAATCGATTGTTTCTTATTGGTGCCTTTATCTAAAGCAGAGACATGGACAATTCCATTGACGTCAATGTCGAAAGTCACTTCAATTTGAGGAACACCACGTGGTGCTGGATTAATGCCATCCAGTTTAAATAGACCTAAGCTCTTGTTGTCTTTAGCCATTGGGCGCTCCCCTTGTAAGACATTAATGTCTACAGCAGGTTGATTGTCCGCAGCCGTTGAGAAGACTTGAGATTTTGAAGTAGGAATGGTGGTATTACGGGTAATCAACGTAGTCATCACGCCACCCATGGTTTCGATTCCTAATGAAAGTGGGGTAACGTCTAGAAGAAGAACATCTTTAACATCCCCAGAGATGACAGCCCCTTGAATCGCAGCCCCAATTGCAACCACTTCATCAGGGTTTACGGATTTGTTAGGTTCTTTGCCCAATTCTTGACGAACGAGTTCTTGAACAGCTGGCATACGGGTCATCCCCCCTACCATTAAGACTTGATGAATATCATTCTTCGTTAAACTTGCATCTTTGAGCGCTTGACGTACAGGCACAATGCAACGATCGAGTAAATTCTTAGTCATGTTTTCAAAGTTCGCACGACTTAAGCTGGTTTCAATGTGTAAAGGACCATTTGGACCCGCAGAGATAAACGGTAAAGAAATTTGAGTTGAAAGGGTTGAAGATAAATCTTTCTTCGCTTTTTCAGCCGCTTCTTTTAAACGTTGTAATGCCATCTTATCTGAGTTTAGATCGATGTTGTTGTCTTTCTTAAATTCAGCAATAAGCCAATTTACAATCACTTGGTCAAAGTCATCCCCACCTAAAACGTTATCTCCAGCTGTCGCCAAGACTTCGAAAGTTCCATCCGCCAATTCCAAAATGGAAACGTCGAAGGTGCCTCCGCCTAAGTCAAAGACGAGTACTTTTTGTTCTTTGTCGGTTTTATCAATCCCAAAGGCTAAAGCAGCAGCCGTGGGTTCATTGATGATACGCTCAACATCTAAACCGGCAATCTTTCCAGCATCTTTAGTGGCTTGACGTTGGGCATCATTGAAGTAAGCAGGCACCGTAATGACCGCTTTGGTAATTTTTTCTCCAATGTATTCTTCTGCATAGGTTTTAATGTATTGAAGAATCATCGCAGAGACTTCTTGTGGACTGTAAGATTTGCCTTCTAAAGTTACTTTATGATCAGTCCCCATTTGACGTTTAATCGAGTAGACGGTTTCTTTATTGGTGACCAGTTGACGTTTCGCCGCATCTCCAACGATACGATCTCCATTTTTATAGGCAACAACCGATGGGGTTGTACGATTGCCTTCAGGGTTTACGATGACTTTAACTTCACCATTTTCCATGATGGCCACACAAGAGTTGGTGGTTCCTAAATCAATTCCGATAATTTTGCTCATTTTAGTTCTCCTTTTATTCGCTCACTTTAACAAGTGCGGGTCTGAGTAATCGATCTTTTAATACATAGCCTTTTTGTAAGATTTCAATGACGATGTTGGCTTCGACATCTTCTTTCTTCTCCATCATGAGGGCTTGGTGGAAATTCGCATCGAAGGGTTTGTTCAAGGCATCGATTTCTTCAACCCCTTCTTTTTTAAGCGCTTCAATGAGTTGGTTGTAGGTCATCAGGATGCCTTTGGCCAATCCACTTTCTTTATCTTCCAATGCGCTCAGTGATCGATCTAAATTATCGATCACAGGTAAGATTTCTAAGGCAAAGCTTTGTATGCGATACTTACGTCCCATTTCTAAGTCTTGTTGATTGCGTTTCTTAATGTTTTCCGCATCCGCATAGGCTTTAAAATAGTCATTCTTTAGTTTTACTTTTTCTGCTTCACAGGCTTTAAGTTTTTCTTCTAAACTGTGAATCTTTTCAAGATGTTTATCTTTTTTCTTTTTCTCTACAGCTTTTTCAACATGTTCTTCATTTGTTGTTTCTAGGGTTTCTTCTTTATGACTCATGACTGTCCTCCTTTTTACCATATATTTTCTCAATCGCAGTGCTCATAAACTCCATCAGAGATACGATGCGATCGTATTCCATGCGAGAGGGTCCCACCACCATCAGTTGGCCTGACTCTTGATCATCCACTTTGAAGGTTGAGGTTACTACTGCCATGTCATCCATCCAGACTAACGATGAATGATCGGAGTGGTTGAGTTTGAGACTGTTCTTTTGAGCACCAATGTCTTTCCATATGCCAGAATTCTCAAACATGCTCATCAGTTGTCTCAGTTTATTCACATCTGTAAATTCGGGTTGATTGAATAAGTTGTTGGCTCCACTTAAGTAAAAGTTTTGATTTGCAAACTTAAGAAAGGCATTAAAGAAAGCTTCGAAGATAATTTCATATTGCTTTACTGAAGTGGCTAGAATGGGTTTAATCAACTCAAGTCTTTCGGGAAGTTCAGATAGTTTTACTCCAATTAAACGATCATTGAGAATTCCACATACATGATTAAGTTCATCGACTGAAATAAATTCATCGAAGGTAAACAGTTTATTTTCCGCATGTCCGGTATTGGTGATAAAGACAGCCACTGCTTGATTTTTATCGAGTGGAAACAGATTGATGTGCTCTAAACTTTGACCTTCACCTTCAGGTCCTAAGACCATTGAGGTTAAATTGGTCATTTGCGATAAGATATCACACGATCTTTTAATCACTTCTTCGACTTTCATTTGTCGATCTGAGAACACCGAACTTAACGCAAGTTCCAATTGATTGTCTTGTTTACTTTGCATCAAATGTTCAACGTAATATTTATACCCAAGACTTGAAGGGACGCGTCCTGAACTGGTGTGGGTTTTTTCTAAATAACCGGCCTCTTCAAGGGCGCTCATTTCAGATCGAACCAAGGCGGAAGAGTATGGCATGTTGAAGCTTTCAACCAAGTTTTTCGAGCCCACTGGTTCAGCATTGGCAATAAAAGATTCAACGATGGCTTTCAAAATATCGACTTGCCTTTGGCTGAGCATACAATCCCTCCTAGCACTCTTTGTGCATGTCTGCTAACAGTATAGCATAGAGATTAGCACTGTCAACACATAAGTGCTAGAAAATCCAACGAGACAAAAGAAAAGCGCTATTGCGCTTGATACTTCTTTAAGATTTTTGCTTCAATTTCTTTGGGAACAAACAAACTCAAGTCTCCATGATTGAGGGCAATGGATTTAACCACCGACGAAGATAAGAATGAATATTCTGGTTTAGTGAGTAAAAAGACTGTATCAACATCGGGAGCAAGCACCATATTGGCAGTCGCTTGCTGAAGCTCATATTCATAATCCATAACAGCCCGAATGCCACGAATGAGAACAGTAGCGCCCACTTTACGTGCATAATCTACCGTTAATCCTGTTTGTGCAGAGATGGTAACATTGCTTAACGTTTGGGTTGCTAACTTCAACATCTCGAGTCTTTCTTCTATGCTAAAGGTGGATGAACCTTTATTTGGATTCACCATGATAACCACTTCAAGTGCGTCGACGAGTCGACTGGCCCGATTGATGATGTCAATATGACCATTGGTCACTGGGTCAAAACTGCCTGGATATAATGCTTTTTTCATGGAAGTCTCCTTATGTAGTTGATCACTACTTGCCCATAATGGACCGACTTTTCTAAAGTATATTTAGGGTGCTCAATA
>CAZHIG010000104.1:0-4015 GCA_964532705.1 uncultured Erysipelotrichaceae bacterium | reverse complement strand
GAATCGATAAAACCCCAAAGCCAAAACGGGACACAGACACCAAGTCTTCAAAAGATAAAATCATGTCTTTCTTAGCTTCAATTAAGGCTAAAGAAATATCACTGATGCCTGCCATCGGTAAATCCCCATACAAACGATCTAAATCCATGGCTTGAGTGACCCGATTGTTTTCACGGATGATCCACAGTTTAGAGTTTGAAGGTTTCAAATCCATCAAAGCTTGTTTAGATAGACTAAAATGCGCAAGTGTTGCGATTTGGCTTAAGATTTCGTGATATTGCAATATTTCTAAAGTGTTCATCAAGATGTCCATGTTTAGTGTACGCAAAAAACGTGATGATTTCAAACTATGATACACTTTACACATGCAAGATGTGATTTCCCTACAACTGACAAAAGTTCAAATCGAAGATCTTCATAACGTATACAAAACGCTTGAAGTTAATAACACGAATCCTTATGTTCGTCATGCCTATAAAATGGAAGGTTGCAGTATTTTAGTGTATACATCCAATAAAGTCGTCTTTCAAGGACCTGAAGCCAGTTCAGTGGCTTCCATCTTTCAAACACCCACATCATTTATTGAACATGCAGGCTCAGATGAAGTGGGCACAGGGGATGTCTTTGGTCCAGTTGTCGTGTGTGCTGTGAGTTTATCGAATGAAGATTACGAAAAAGTCAAATCTTTAAAAATCTTGGATTCTAAAGTCTTAAAAGATGAGGAAATCTTAGAGATTGCCCCACAACTTGAAGCACTCCTTCCCTATTCTTTACTGATCCTAGACAACAGCACCTATAATAAAGTCCATCAAACCAACAACATGAATGCGATCAAGGCGAAACTTCATAATCAAGCCTATCTTCATTTAAAAAATAAAACACAGCTCCCTAAGCTGTGTATTGTCGATCAATTCACCCCCAAGAACAGTTACTTTAATTATTTAAAAGATGAGCCGTCTGTCTTTAAAGAACTTCATTTTGAAACCAAAGCCGAAAGCAAGTATCCTGCTGTAGCGATGGCCTCCATCATCGCACGTGCTAACTTTCTTAGAGTCATGAAAAAACTGGATGAACATTATGCCTTTAAGTTTCCACTTGGGGCAGGTCAGCCAGTCGATTTGGCCATATTAGCCTTCATTAAACAACACTCGAAAGAACAACTCTTTCAAGTTTCAAAAGTCCATTTTAAAAACATTCAAAACGCATTGACAGGGACAGAACTTTAGACGTAGACTTGATGTGGCCACAGGCCACAGAGGGTTAAAAATGGAAGATTATCTTTTAGAGTCTAATCGTTGTTTATTGTGTAAAAATCCGACTTGTTTAAAAGGATGTCCGGTTCAAACACCGATTCCTCATATTTTAAGACTCACGCGTGAAGGCAAGGAAGATGAAGCCGCACGTCTCTTATTCGAAAACAATCCACTCAGTTCAGTGTGTTCAATTGTTTGTCCTGAAGACTACAATTGTCAAGCCAACTGTATTCTCAATCACACGAAGAAACCCATTCATTTTCCAGAAATTGAAAACGTTTTATCGTCAAAATTCTTAGACGAATTTAAGCCCCAAATTGCTGAACCAAACGGCTTTAGTGTTGCGGTCATTGGATCCGGTCCTGCAGGTTTATCCTTAAGTTTTTGGCTTCTTCTAGATGGCTTTAATGTAACTTTATTTGAAGCCCATGAAGAAATGGGAGGTGTCCTTCGCTATGGCATTCCTGATTTTAGAATGACCCCAGACTATTTAAAGAAACTAAGCCTTCATTTAATCGAAATGGGCATCCATTTTAGACCCAATACTTTAGTCGGTCCAGTCATTACTTTAGATGATCTCTTCAAAGATGACTTTGATGCGATTTTCATCGGTACAGGAACTTGGCGGCCAAAGAAACTCAATGTGAAGGGAGAATCAATGGGCCATGTGGTCTATGCGATTGACTATCTCAAACATCCCAACAGTTTCACCTTCAATCAAGATGTGGTGATTGTAGGAGCTGGCAACGTAGCTATGGATGTCGCACGGACAGTCCTTCGTAAGGGTGCAAAATCAGCGAAAGTCCTCAACATCTCCGATGAAAACTCAATTGCGGCAGCCCCCATGGAAGTCCGTGAAGCCCTTAAAGAAGGCGTCGAATTCATCCATGAAGTCACCGTCTTAGAAATCAAAAAAGGTGAACTCATTTTAAGTAAAGTAGAAAAAGCTGAATCAGGCTTTAAAGCCACAGGAGAACCCTTTAGCCTAATAGCAGACCATGTCATTATTTCAATTGGTCAAGGCGCACGATCAAATTTAGTCGCCACCGACAATGAACTTAAACTTAACCATCGTGGGCTCCTCGAAGTCAATCCCAATGGATCTACCACCAAAGTCGGTGTCTTCACCGCAGGCGATGTCTCCAATGGAGGGGTTACGGTTGTGAAAGCTGTTGCTGAAGCTAAAACGGTGTATGACTCGATTAAAGAATACTGTTATACGATAAAGAAAGTTCCAGAAGCACAAAAAAACAAAGCCTAGCGCTTTGTTTTTGTTTCGACGGTTAACTCAACCACGTCGATACTTTGACTGAGTTCAACCCCTGCTTCATTCAACATCCGTTTACTGGCCAATACACTGTCCGTATCGGCATACTTATCAGACTCATAAATCACTTTCTTAATGCCGGATTGAATGATGGCTTTAGCACATTCATGACACGGAAATAAAGAAACATAGATTGAGGTGTTTTTTAGAGATCTTGGAGCATTTAAAATCGCATTGAGTTCCGCATGCACCACATAAGGGTACTTTGTATTCAACATTGACCCTTCTTTTTCCCAAGGAAAATCATCATCACTGATGCCTCTAGGAAATCCATTGTAGCCAATCGATACCACTTTGTGTTCTTCATCCACAATCACAGCGCCCACTTGAGTGTTTGGATCTTTTGATCTTAGCGCAGATAGATGGGCTATCCCCATGAAATACACATCCCAGGATATGGCAGAACGTTTCATCGATTCACCTCTTGATAGTAACGATATAAATCATCATAGCGTGCTTTAGCGTAGTCCTTCAAGTTAAAATCTTCAGCCATTTCAATCACCCAAAGATCCGTATCTGGATATAATGGGGTCTGCTTAGGTTCAACTAGACCGACCGCAATCAGTGCAACACTCAATAAAATAAGTGAAGCTAAGCCATGAATCTTAAGAGATTTAAACCGATCTGTTTTTGAAAACACCAAACCCAATAAAACACCCGCAACAAATCCACCCACATGTCCCAGTACTGAAACATTGGGCACAAAGTTAATCAAAATATTGATCATTAAAGTCCGCCACAATTGGCCTTGAATGGCAGGTTGCGCAATCAGCCCACTCTCAAAGAGATACATGACCATTAAGCCTAAAATGGCATATAAACCTGCACTGATCCCAACCAATAAAACATTTCCTTGGGCCACAAAGACAAACAAGGCGCCCATGAGAATACCAGCTAAGAGTGTCATGATCAGTTTTTTAGGTCCATACAATCTTTCCACAAATTGACCCAAATTGCTTAAAGCTAAACTGTTCATCATCAGATGAAAGAAATCGATATGAATTAAACCATAGGTTAATAAACGCCAATACTCATGTGAAGCCAAGATGAATGTTTTATAGTAAGCCCCAAATAAAATGGACGTCGCATAGAGGTCATAGCCCAATAATGAAGTTCCATTGATGATGAGTGTAATTAAACTCAATAAAGCAATGATGAGGGTTGTAGTTTTAGGCAAGAGTTTAATGCGATCCATTAAAGTTAAGGGTTTCGTACTGGCCTTCTTTGGCTCTATGTACTTTTGCATTTCACTCAAAGTTACTGAACTCTCCTGATAGGTTTGATTGAGTTTTGGGAAAAGTTCCAATAAAGGCTCAGGCATTCTTTCAAGGGAAACATGAAAAGATAGACCACGATCTGTTTTTAAATGTCCTACTTCATTTTCATCCAACATCAACTCAACAAAGGATAAGTCTTGTTTAAAGACCGCTTGGAT
>CAZHIG010000103.1:0-4052 GCA_964532705.1 uncultured Erysipelotrichaceae bacterium | reverse complement strand
TAAGGTTCCAAGAATTTATGCCCCAACCTTCGCAGCGGCACTGATCAATCGCAAACTTGAAGAGCGTCGAATTCGTGAGCTACCTAAAATGGAAATCATTCATGATGATTCTAAAATTGATACCCAACATTTTAGAATGGGTTTCTTTAAGACAACGCACTCTATTCCTGATTCCTTGGGTGTATTAATCAATACACCGAACGGAAGAATTGTCTCTACCGGTGACTTTAAATTCGATTTAACCCCTGTGGGTGACAATGCAGATTATCAAAAAATGGCTTATATTGGTCAAATTGGCATTACTTTATTAATGAGTGATTCCACCAATTCATCGGTTCAAGGCTTTTCAATTTCTGAAAAGAAAGTGGCTGATTCCTTGATGGACATTACACGTAAAACCACTGGTCGCCTCATCATGGCTACCTTTGCCTCTAATGTTTACCGCGTAGCTCAAATCATTGAAGCCGCTGTGGCCAATGGTCGCAAAGTGGTTGTATTTGGACGTTCCATGGAAAATGTGGTTCAAATTGGATTAAAATACGGTCATCTAAAATTTAAAGAATCCGATTTTGTTGAACCTCATCGTTTGAATCAAATTCCAGCCAATAAGTTGATGATCTTAGCCACAGGTTCGCAAGGTGAACCTTTAGCCGCCTTATCAAGAATTGCATTTGGTACCCATAAATACATCAAAATCATTCCTGGAGATACCGTTGTATTCTCAAGTTCACCCATTCCAGGTAATGCTCAATCTGTCTCTGGGGTTGTGAATAAGCTCTTTAGGTCGGGCGCTAATGTGATGACCAACACTTTACTCAGTAATTTGCACACCACAGGTCATGCTTCTCAAGAAGAACAAAAACTGATGCTTCAGCTGATTAAACCTAAATTCTTCATGCCAATGCATGGTGAGTATAAGATGTTAAAAACACATGCGAAAACGGCTCAAGAAGTTGGCATACCTAAAGAAAACATTTTTATTTTAGCCAATGGTGATGCCTTGGTTTTGCGCAATGAAGAAGTGTTTGTTTCCGATACACGGATTCAAACCGATGACATCTATGTCGATGGTAATGATGCCTCCGGTTTATCCACCTCAGTCATTAAAGATCGTAAGATTCTCTCTGACAATGGAATGGTCTCAGTCATCGTCTCCATTGACTCAAAAGCCAATAAAATATTGGTTAGACCCAACATTGTATCTCGCGGCTTTGTCTTCATCAAAGAAAATCAAACTTTATTAAAGGAAGCCGAACTGGTTGTTTATGAAGCCTTAAAGAAAAAAATGATGCAAAAGACCACGTTTGGAGAACTCAAAAACACCATACGCGGATCTCTTGAACCTTTCCTCTATCAAAAGACACAACGTAATCCACTGGTGATTCCAGTGATTCTAAACATCGCAAAAGACATCAAATAAAAAAGCCAATTGGCTTTTTTTAGTGTTTAAGATCAATTCCACCCATGACACACGCATAATGGATTTCTATGGTTTTCTCAGCGTTGAGATCACTTTCAAGCAAATTATCCACACCACCCATAAATGGCGTACCATTGACTTCATATCGATAGCCTCTAGGTAGAAAAACATCCATTCCACCCATAATCACATTAAGTTCAATCACAGCATGATTGCCTTTTAGACTGATTTGTCTAAAGTCCATATCGGCTCCACCCATCACTGCATTGACCGTTGTTTTCTCAAAATCATTTGAAACAACTCGTTCATCAATCCCACTTAAGATGGCATTGTATTCTTTGCGATTGGAGTTTGACCATTTCTTATCATTCGAATCTGCATGGACTTCTACATGGATTCTTTCTTTAAATTTCTTAGGGGACAATAAACTTAATCCAATTAAGATAAGGGCAGCTGGGAAAATTAAATCTGAAACATCAATATTAACCAAATAACCGAAAGCATTGGCTAAAAATGTCCCTCCAACCAAGATTAATATCATAGATACCAAGTAGTTTCGACTTGAACTCAGTAAGCCTGAAAGTCCTAAGACAATTAAGAAGCTTGGCCACAAGTAATCCATTAAAGGTGCCACATTAAAAATATTAAGATTATCTACCAACGCTAAAGAACCTGCCAAAATCAACAAAATTGCGAAAGGTTTTTTCATGTTTTGTACCTCATAAGTATTATATCACTCAAGATATGAAGCTTTTAGGTATAATAATGTGGATGAAAAAAACACTCTTACTTACACTCTTCAGTTCACTCTTACTAATGTTATTGGCAAGCCTAACACTATATCACGATGCAACCCATTCGGCACTCACCAGACTAAACATTAAAAGAATTGTTGTGAGTTCTTATGAGATCCCTGAATCACTAGATGGTTTAGATATTGTGTACTTTTCAGACACGCATATCTTTTCCCATGAGAATTTAGATTTTATAGCTTCAGTCTTTGACTCGATTCAAAGAGAACATCCAGATATTCTTATATTTGGAGGAGATTTCATCGATGCCTCTGTGTCGAGTTTAAGTGATGAGCAAATGCAATTTCTCAATGAACAACTATCAAAGTTGGATGCTTCCAAAGGAAAGTTTGCGGTACTCGGCGATGATGATTTAAAGCACATCGATACCATTCGAAGTTTATACCAATCCTATAATATTGAAATCCTAGACGGTCATTCAACTTTGATCCGTAACCAGGATGATTCCGGCTTGTGTCTCAGCAATATGAATGCACAATGTCTTGATTCACCTTATACAATCTCTGTTTTTTATGATCCAGATGATTATTCTAATGCATTAAATGCAGATCTTGCTTTGCTGGCTAAAACCCACGGAGGGCAAGTAAGTCTACCCCTTTTTGGTGCTTCATACTCAAAAGCATCAGGCTCTTACATCAAGGGTGAATATCTTGAAGGTCAAACCCATATCTATGTAAGCTCAGGTGTTGCGACTTTAGAATTTCAGGCTCGACTCTTTAACGATCCAAGCATTTATGTTTTTACCCTAAATAGCAAATAAAGAGTTCCAATTGGAACTCTTTATACAACATAATTTAATAACTTGTTCTTAACATGGATGACTTTTCGAATGCTTTGACCTTCTAAGGATTTTTGTAGAGGTTCCAGTGTTTTTGCGATGACTTCACACGTGTTTTGATCAGCATCAAAGGCTACAGAGGCTTTTGCTTTGATTTTTCCATTCACTTGGAACACCATTTCTACACTGTCTTCTACTAAGAAGCTTTCATCGTAAGTGGGCCATGGTTCATAACTAATGCCTGTCTTTCCACTAATGTCTAACCAAAGTTCTTCACCTAAGTGAGGGGCAAAGGCACTAAACATCTTGATAAAGCCTAAAGCATAGTCTTGATAAATTTCATCGGTCTTATAACACTCATTGATGAAAATCATCATTTGAGATATCGCCGTATTAAAGTTAAGGGTCTCAATGTCATGAGTGACTTTCTTAACTGTCGCATGATAGACCTTATCTAATGAATGGTTATTGGTATCTTTGAGTTTGCCTTGTTCTAAGAAGGCACGTTCAACACGTTCTAACCACCGTTTGGTTCCATCTAAACCTGTTGCTGACCAAGGTAAGGTAGCTTCAAGAGGACCCATAAACATTTCATAGACTCTTAAGGAGTCTGCACCGTGAGTGACAAGAATATCATCAGGATTAATGACATTCCCACGAGACTTACTCATCTTCTCACCATTCTCACCTAAAATCATACCTTGATGAAAGAGCTTAGCGAAAGGTTCTTTGGTTGGTACTACCCCAATATCATAGAGCACTTTATGCCAGAATCTTGCATATAAAAGATGTAAAACAGCATGCTCAGCCCCCCCGACATAAAGATCGACCGGCAACCAATGTTTCATCAGGTCTTCAGCAGCGATGGCTTGGTCATTTTGAGGATCTAAATACCTTAAATAATACCAACAGCTTCCTGCCCATTGTGGCATTGTATTGGTTTCACGGACGCCCTTAATCCCATCAATTTCAACATGTAACCAGTCTCCAGCATTGGCTAAAGGACTCTCACCATTGTCAGAAGGTTTATAGTTATCTACCA
>CAZHIG010000102.1:0-4105 GCA_964532705.1 uncultured Erysipelotrichaceae bacterium | reverse complement strand
CATCTTCATAGAATTGTCTGGCTGTTAAGGTGCTTCGATCTAGATAGGCATGTTGGCCTACCATGATGGTTAAAGGAAAGACGTGTATGTCCGTGCCACTTCTAAGATCGTCTGGTAAGTCTGCAATAGAATCGGTAATTAAAGCAATTTTTTGTTTGGTTCTTAAATCTGCATTTTGCAAAACCATATCATCCACTTTTTGTTGAATGAGATCACCATAATCGGATAGCTTTTTTGCAGCAACTTCAGGGTTGTTGGTGTGAATATGAATTTTTACTCTTTTCTTACTTTGAACCACTAAGAGCGATGAACCTAAAGGTTCAAGCCAAGCTTTATAATCAATGCCTTCTTGGGCATTTTCTAAAAGAAATTCTGTACAGAAACGTTCTGTGATTTCAGCATCGTGATCGTGGTCAACGGTGCCGATGCTTAAGTCCTCATCTAACTCTACGATGTCAATTTCTTCTTTAAATAAACCTTCAATGAAGCCTTCAATAAAATGGACAAAACCTTTTGCACCACTGTCAACGACGTGGTATTCTTTGAGCACTTTTAAGATATTTGGAGTGTTTTCAAGAGAGCTTTGAACTCTAATCATGGCTTTTTCAAACACTTCTTTTAGATCTTCTTCAAGATGCGATAATCGCTGTACTTCTTGAGCCCAATCTTTCATGACGGTGATGATGGTGCCTTCAACAGGATGGCTGAGGGCTCCATACACACGATCTACAGCTGCATTGAGCGCATGAACGATGCTTGAGTTTTGAATCGGTTCAGATATGTTCTCAGTAAAGCCAATCACAAATTGTGCCAAGATGGCTCCAGAGTTACCACGGGCATTTAAACTAACAGTATCGGAAAGACCATCACAGACTTCTTGTAAGGATTTGCCTTTCGGCAATCTAAGGACACTGTTTAAGGTTGAAACCATATTAGTGCCTGTGTCCCCATCCGCAACAGGAAAGACATTGATGTCATTGAGTTGTTGTCGTTTTGTACTGAGTTTTTGTGCCCCTAAAGCAAAAGCGTTGTAGATGTTGTTGTGATTAATCGCCATAAAATTCCCCTTTGAGATTTATTATAAATCAAAATATTTTAAGCTGTGTTAAGTTTGCTTATAAGCGTTAAAATAAAAATGAGGTATTCAAGATGATTATTCAAAGTAAACGTGTTTGGATTTTAGAGCATTTTATGCCTGCTCAAGTTGAAATTGAAGGAGATAAGATTGTTGGAATTTATCCCTATGATTCAAAATCAACTGATTTGGATTATGGTGATTTAAGAATCACACCAGGATTTATTGACACTCATTGCCATGGGGCTTTTGGTTTTGATACCAACGATGCGGATGAAGAAGGACTAAGAAGATGGCTGAAAGATGCCCCAAAAGAAGGCATCACATCCTTGTGTCCAACCACCATTACTCAAAGTGAATCCGTGCTCACAAAAGCATTAGAGAATGTGGCTAAAGTATATGAATCTAATCATGAAGGTGCACAGATTGTTGGGATTCATTTTGAAGGGCCTTATCTTAATGTGAAGTATAAAGGGGCTCAACCCGAAGCACATATTGTGTCTCCAAACCTAGAACAATTTAATCGTTTTTATGAAGCCTCTAAAGGCTTAATCAAAATCATCACCATGGCCACTGAAAACGATCCACATTTTGAATTTACGAAAGCTTTAACAAAGATGGGGATTGCGATTCATATTGGACACTCAGCCGCAACGTATGAAGAAGCTGTGATGGCCTATGCGAATGGGGCTCTTGGGTCAACCCATACCTTTAATGGGATGAGTGGACTGACGCATCGTCAACCCAACTTAGCAGGGGCAGCCTTGCATCTAAATTCAATGTATAGTGAACTCATTTGTGATGGCATTCATGTATCAGTGCCTGTGATGAATTTGGTCTATCGTACAAAAGATAAAGACAAAGTCATTTTGATTACAGACGCTTTAGCTGCAAAAGGGGTAGGTGTAGGTCATTATGTTTTTGGAGGTCAAGAAATCGATGTGAAGGAAAGTGGAGCTGCTTATCTATCCAAAGAAGGCAATTTAGCTGGATCAACTTTGTATTACAATATGGGTCTTAAGAATGTGATTGAAGACGCTCAAGTCAATCTGCAGGCAGCGATCAATTCAGCCACCATTAATCCAGCACGTTTATTAAAGATAGATGATCACAAAGGTTTAATTAAAACAGGATATGATGCGGATCTTGTTGTATTAAATGAGGATTACTCTATTAAGCAAACCTATGTATTGGGAAAAGCTCAGCTTTGAAATGTAAAGATTGATTAACATCTATGTATATGACTACACAAAACCAATGAACTTTGACATAATTTAACCATGAAAAAAGTACTCTTTGTGTGTATTCACAACTCGGCGCGTAGCCAAATGGCAGAAGCATATTTAAATGAATTTGGAAAAGAAACGTTTGTGGCGGAAAGTGCAGGCTTAGAAAAAGGCAGCTTAAACCCTTATGCGGTTAAAGTTATGGCTGAGGAAGGCATCGACATTTCAAACAACACGTGCGATTCTGTCTTTGATTTCCATAAAGAAGGCAGACATTATGACTTAGTTGTAAAGGTGTGTGATCAAATCAATGGTGAAAGATGTCCCATTTTCCCAGGCGCAAAGGCTACCTTAAACTGGAACTTAGAAGATCCATCTTCACTTGATGGCAGTGATGAGGCAAAACTTGATCGTACCCGTGTGATTCGTGATCAAATTAAAGATCGAGTTAAACGTCTCATTGAAGAATACGCATAAAGCACGAAAGTGCTTTTTTATATCTTTACACTTTAGTGATAGGTATATCATACTTTCGTAACATTTAAAGTCTAAACTCCCAGGTATAGATAGGGAGGAATTATCATGTATCTATTTAATCGAGCCTTTGCATATATTAAAAAACAAAAAGCAAAGACAGCCTTATTATTAGTATTATTTGTCATCATTGCGAATATTGTTTTGGCGGGTTTGTCCATTCAAAATGCAACAGAAGTTGCGAAAATCTTAACGCGTCAAGAAATTGGAGCAGATGTGATCTATGCGACCAATACTTCTAAAATCAATCTTGACTATAAGAGTGGTTTACTCGATGAAAACACAGATCGTACAACTTTAACAGGTTTACCCTTTGTTTCCAATGCGAACCAATTGCTGGGATCTGAATTCATAGAGACTTATGATTATGTCAGTTCCTATGAAGCAACCAGTTTAACACTTACTCCATATGTGTACACTTCAAGCACAACCACGACTTCAACTGGGGGTGGCGCTAGTAAAGTGGTGTTAGGGACGTATGAAGAAAGTGGAGACGTAAGTTTTAGAACATTTAGTAGAGAAGTTCCTACTGATTTCTCAGATGAACAAGTCGTTTTACTTGAAGGCCGTTATGCGACACAAGAAGAAATTGATTCTGGTGCTTTTGTGGCGATCATTGAACAAACCCTTGCTGATCTCAATGGTTTAAAAGTTGGAGACGTTATTGCCTTAACCCCAACCATGGAAGGGTATAATACTCAAGCCTACGACTATAAAGTCATTGGAATCTATCAATCCAATGAAATTGTTGATGAAAGAACTTCAAGCATGGTGAGCAGTTCACTCTTGGTTCAAAATCGAATCTATACACCTTTTAATACCTATGTCTCGATTGGATATGATCAAACAAAATTGGATACTGTGCTTTTAGATAAAGCGGTGATTACATTAAATGATCCTGCCAACATCGAAGCGTACATGGCATCCGTCGATGGAAAAATTGATTTGGTATATGGGACGGTTTCTGCGAATGATGCAGTCTATGAAGAATTGGCTGGTCCAATTGAGTCCTTAGGTGAACTCAGTGGCATCTTGGTTTGGATCGTTGTCATCGCAGGAGCTTCCATCTTATCTTTAATTACAGCTTTAACAATTAACCAACGTAAAAATGAAATTGGGATCTTGTTGGCGATTGGTGAAAGCAAATTGGCAATTGTTTCTCAATTCATCGTTGAAGTGGTAACCATTGCGCTCATTGCTTTCTTGCTTTCAACTTTTACAGGCAAGACCATTGGTCAAACCATCAGTGCTTCAACCCTCGCAAGTTTTG
>CAZHIG010000101.1:0-4107 GCA_964532705.1 uncultured Erysipelotrichaceae bacterium | reverse complement strand
ATAAGCATTTTCTAGTTTCATGATAAAGCAGACTCCTCAGGAACTCTTAACTGAACTGACTTAGGCAAGATTCGAACATCCAAGATTTTTGTCCTAGACATTTCACCATCACTTTGAACATTATTATCTAAAATGGTTTCAATACGAATGGCTTGAGTTTTGTAGAATTTAACAATCGGTTCATCGATATGCGTACCTTTCATGTATTTAGGAAGTAATCTAAGTACATTGGCTAAGTTTGTATTTTCAATGACACAAACATCTAAATAGCCATCTTGAATTGAAGCTTGAGGTGTCGGTAAAAATCCTCCTCCATAAAACTGTCCATTCATGAGTGCAACAATCAAAACCTCTTCAACCAATGTTTGTCCATTGAAGTCCAAAGTCATCTTTTGAGCTTTTCGATCAGTTAAATTTTTGAATACGGAAGCAAGATAAACCAATTTAGAAGGCAACCATTTGATGCGAGCGAATTGGTTGGCATCATAGCCCACATTGGCATCAAATCCGATCGAAACAGAATCTAAGAAGCGGCGTCCTTGAGCTAAACCAGAATCAACTTCGACTTGTTTACCCTCAATGGTTTTAATAAGAACATCTTTTAAATTTAAATTTTTCAGTTTTAGCATCCGATAAAAATCATTTCCAGTACCCACCGGAATAATTGCCATACGAACATCTGGTGCTAAACCATTCAACACTTCATTGACAGTACCATCCCCACCACAGGCATAGATACAAACATCATCGCTGACATGATACTGAGCAGCAAGTTCAGTAGCATGTTTTGGATATTGGGTTAAATGTACGACATAATCTTGTTTGCGATCCTTAAAATACGATTCAATCCATGGGATCAGTTGAATCGCATCGTGGTGTCCAGAAATGGGGTTGATGATGAAGATATGTTTCATGGGTGAAGTAGACTTAGTCTACGATGACTTCTCCCATTAAAGAACCAGTCATTCCTGCTGCGTTGGCTTCATCGGTATCAATGTGCATTGCAGCTGCGAATTTATCACTCACGCGAATCACAACATCCCCAAAAGTGGTTGAACGTTCATCTGTTTTAACTTTAACCGAAACGATTTGGCCATTTTCAACATTAAAATTTTTAGCATCTTCTGGTGTGAAATGAATGTGACGTTTAGCCACAATCAAACCTTCATTAAGTTCAACACTGCCATGGGGACCCACTAAAGTTACCCCATGAGTTCCTTCAATTTTCCCAGACTCACGAATAAGCGCTGTTTGTCCAAGGGTACGTGCTTCTGTTAAGGTCACTTCGACTTGTGAGAAACTTCTACAAGGACCTAAAATCGTAACTCCTTTAATGGTTGAGCGAGGTCCAACAACATCAACTTTTTCTTCTGCTGCATATTGACCGGGTTGAGATAAATCTTTTTTAGGATGTAAAACGGCTCCTTTACCAAATAAAATCTCTAAATGCTCTTCACTAACGTGAGCATGACGAGCTGAAATCTCTACTAAAACACTTTTTTGACTCATTTTTATGTCCTCTTTTTACGTCCTTTATTATAGCGTACTTGGGTGAGCGCTTTCAATCTCAATCCACGCGCTTCATTCTTGCATAAATAAGACAAAGCCTTATAATAAAACCTAGGAGGAGCAAACCTATGCCATTAGTATCAACCAAAGAAATGTTTAAAAAAGCTTATGAAGGCGGATATGCGATCGGTGCTTTCAATGTGAACAATATGGAAATTGTTCAAGCCATTGTTGAAGCTGCCAACGAACTCAAATCCCCTGTCATTTTGCAAGCTTCTAAAGGAGCTCGCGATTATGCAAACCCAGTCTTCCTACGTAAACTTGTAGAAGCTGCGGTCGAAACCACGAATATTGACATCGCCTTACACCTTGACCATGGTGACACTTTCGAACTCTGTAAAGAATGCATCGACAGTGGATTCACCTCTGTCATGATTGATGGATCTCACTTATCATTTGAAGACAACGTTGCTTTAACAAAGAGAGTTGTTGAATATGCACACCAACACGGTGTAACTGTTGAAGGTGAACTTGGACAATTGGCTGGGATTGAAGATGATGTAAATGTTGAACATCATAGCTATACCAATCCTGATGATGTTGAAGAATTTGTACGTCGTACCGGTGTTGATTCTTTAGCGATTGCCATAGGAACAAGCCATGGTGCCTTCAAATTCAAACCAGGTCAAAAACCTCAACTACGTTTCGATATCCTTGAAGAAGTTGAAAAACGCTTACCTAACTTCCCAATTGTTCTTCATGGTGCATCCAGCGTATCTCAAGAATACGTTAAGATCATCAATGACAATGGTGGAAAAATGGCAGATGCCATTGGGATTCCTGAAGATATGTTAAGACAAGCTGCAAAATCAGCTGTCTGCAAAATCAACATTGATTCAGACTTACGTTTAGCCTTTACAGCAGGTATTCGTGAAGTCTTCAATGCAAAACCAGAAGTCTTCGATCCACGTACTTACTTAAAAGTATCCCGTAACTACCTAAAGACCCTTGTTGCACACAAGATTAAAACAGTCTTAGGTTCTGAAGGAAAAGCTGTTTAACGTTTAAGGGAGCCTGTCTCCCTTTTAATTGCTATGACACATATTATTGAAAATATCGCTCAACTTGAAAATTTAAATGCTGAGCATTCGATTCATATCCTTTACTTCACAACTCCAAGCTGCAATGTCTGTAAATCTGTATTTCCTCAACTGGAGACTTTAATGGAAACCTATCCTTTCCCCATCTTTAAAATCAATGCGGAAAGCTTAGAAACGCTTGCGGGTCAACATTTAGTCTTTACAGTACCTACCATTCTTGTGATGCATGAAGGTAAAGAAGTCTTAAGAGAAAGTCGATTTATCGATTTCTCAAAGATTGAAAGAATTCTTAATTTACTAAAAGATTAACGAAATCAACTTGATTTCGTTTTTTTTACCCCTATCATAGAAGTGATGAAAGAAGCTCAACGCCTAAATGTATTCATATCTTCAAGTGGGTATTGTTCCAGAAGAAAAGCAGATGAACTCATTGCTGCTCAAAAAGTGATTGTGAATTCAGAAATTGCTACAATTGGAACTCGCGTCTTATCCAGTGATACTGTAATTGTAGAGGGAAACTTAATCCGTCATACTCAAGATCGTATTGTCCTTGTTTATTACAAGCCCATAGGCATTTCCTCAACAACTGATCCAAAAGATAAAAGCAATGTAATTTCCACTTTAAAGTATCCACAAAGAATTTTTCCGATTGGTAGATTGGATAAAGACTCTGAAGGATTATTGTTACTGACGAATGATGGGGACTTGGTCAATCAAATTTTAAGGTCTGAAAATAATCATGAGAAAGAGTACTTGGTTAAAACAAAACGTCCATTTGAGGATGCCTTTCTAACAAAACTTTCTGAAGGCATTCAAATCTATAATCCAGTCAGTAATAGTTATGTTGTCACAAAGAAATGTGAAGTCAAACGAGTCGATCCTCAACATTTTAGAATTATCTTAACGCAAGGCTATAATCGTCAAATACGACGGATGGTTAGTGCACTTGATCATCAAGTGGTGTATTTAAAACGTACTCGGATTATGGACATCACTTTAGGTACGCTCAAAAAAGGAACTTATCGAGCCCTTAATCCAAGTGAACTTTCTAAACTGGATCAAGCCCTCAAAAAAACAACACCATGATGGTGTTGTTTAACTTTCTAAATCAAATCGATAGTCAGCTTTTACCCAACGTTCAAATTGTTCATCTGTTGCAAGTAATGAATGGGTATCTGATAGTTGCCTTAAACTTGCAGAATTGTATGTGAGGGGCACTTCATCTCTTTTATAAACAACACGTTTACGTACCTTTTCTTTGATTGGATCAGGTAAAGGGATGGCTGATAATAAAGATACTGTATAGGGGTGTAATGGGTTCTCATAAATATCCTCAACGGTTCCCATTTCCACAATATGACCCAAATGCATCACAGCCACTCGATCAGAAATATATCTTACCATCGACAAGTCGTGAGCAATAAATAAGTATGTTAAATTAAGTTCTTTTTGAAGTTTCTTCATAAGATTGATGACTTGAGCTTGAATGGATACATCA
>CAZHIG010000100.1:0-4142 GCA_964532705.1 uncultured Erysipelotrichaceae bacterium | reverse complement strand
GCCATGGATGTCTTTGGTTTAAAAGAGGAAGAAGTTACTTCACTCCATCGTCGATCTGCTAAAGCGGTGAACTTTGGCATCATCTATGGAATATCGGACTTTGGTTTAGCAGCGCAACTGCAAACCGATCGTAAAACAGCGAAACAATTCATCGATCAATACTTAAAATCGTACTCGGGTATTTCTGGCTATATGCAAGAAACCATCGCTTTTTGCGAGGATAAGGGATATGTAGAAACTTTATTTAAGCGTCGTAGAGACATCCCAGAAATTAAGAATGCGTCCTATCAAATTCGTGAATTTGCGAAACGAGCATCGATGAATGCGCCCATTCAAGGCAGTGCTGCAGACATTATGAAGCTTGCCATGATTCGTATCCATAAAGAAATAATTGAGAAAAACTTAAAATCACGTATGATTGTTCAAGTCCACGATGAACTTGTTTTTGATGTGTTGAAGGATGAACTTGAAACCATGAAAACATTGGTGGTGGATGCGATGTGTCATGTGGTCGATCTATTAGTACCACTTGAAGTCTCTGTTGCGGTTGGAAACAACTGGTATGAGGCAAAATAGTGCCTGAACTTCCTGAGGTTCAAACGGTTGTTGATCAACTGAGAAATGTCATCTTAGGTCAAAAGATTCGTGCAGTCGATGTTTTTTATTCAAGAATTTGTGAAGATCAAGATCTCAATGCTTTTCTTGAAAATCAACAGATTATCGATGTTTTTAGACGCGGTAAATACATCGTTGTTCAACTTGGAAAAGGATATTGGATTACCCATCTTAGAATGGAAGGACGATTCTTTATCATTAAAGATGATCAAGTAAAAGCAAAACATACGCATGTATCGATTTACTTTGATGATTTTCGTTTAGATTATCATGATACGCGTAAATTTGGACGTTTGGTTTTTACGGATCATCTTGAAGTGTTTTTTAAAGAGCTTGGTCCTGAACCCTTCGATTCAAACTTGAATGGACACGTTTTAAAACATAAAGCTAAAGGAAGATCCATTCCTTTGAAGTCTTTAATCTTAGATCAACATTTTATTGCGGGGATTGGCAACATCTATGCGGATGAAAGTTTATTTAGAGCAAAACTTTCACCGTTTAAAAAAGCAGAAAGTTTAAGTGTTAAAGACTGGGATACTTGGTTAGAAAGTGCTCGAGAAATCTTAAATATTGCTCTAGAAGATGGGGGGTCTACCATCCGCTCCTATGCTTCTGTTCATGGCGTAGATGGCCGCTTTCAACAACATCTAAAAGTCTATGGGCGCGCTCATCAAACCTGTGTCGAGTGTAAAGATACTTTAAAAAGAGGGCTTGTCAATCAACGATCGACTGTATATTGTATGAAGTGTCAGAAAGTGAGTCAACATGCACATCGCCATTACGGGATCCATCGGTAGCGGAAAGAGTTTAGTTGCGCAGTATCTTAGAGAATTAGGATACCCCGTTTTTAGTGCGGATGAAGAGGTGCATGCCTTATATCAACGTGAAGACATTAAGCTTGCTTTACGTAAACAGTTTGGTTCAAATGTCATCACCTGTATGAATGAAGTTGATACGGCGTATTTAAGATTTAGGATTTTTAACTTTAAGCGCGAAAAAAGAGAATTAGAGGCCTTCTTACATCCTTTGGTGTATCAAAGTTTAATGGATAAAGCCAAACAAAGTCACTCTGATCTTGTTTTTAGTGAAGTTCCACTCCTTTTTGAATCAAATGGACAAGATCACTTTGATCAAAGTCTCTTGATTGTAAGTTCAAAAGAAAAAGTGGTGGAGCGCTTAATGCAGGATCGTGGATTAAGCACTGAACAGATTGAATCCATTTTAAGTCAACAAATGTCGATTGAAGAGAAGAAATCTTTAGCAACGGTTGTGATTGAAAATGAAGGTTCGAAAGAAGACCTCAAAGAAAAAGTGATACAATACCTACACAGTTTAACCTTATGAAAATCAATGCCTTAGATCTCTACACCTTAAATCATCAACAACTGATATCACTCGATCGCTCTTTTGTGCGTCTATATGGACGTCTTTTAGGGTCAGATGCCTATTTTCTGTATGAACATTTACGTCACAGTGTGTTAAATACACAAAATTTTGAAGCTCTTAGTCAAGAGACTGGTTATCCTTTGGCGGCGCTTGTGAGTGGTTTGGAAGCCATTTTAAGATGTGATTTGGTGGATATCCACATGCATCAAGAAGAACATACCCATTTAATCATTGATTTTAAGGCACCTTTAAATGCTCAAACTTTTATGAACCATGATGTTTTGGGTCGTGCGTACCTTAAAGCAGTTGGACCTCAACACTTTGAAGAAATGAGAAGTCTTTATCTTGGATCTACTCCACACAAAGAAGGCTATGTGAAAATTGAAAAAGATCAAAACTTCAAGATTGCACAAGATTGGTCTGAAAAAGATGAAAAGATTTTTAGTTCTAATAAGATCATCAAACATGAGTTAAAACAATTATCCTTTGACACTCAAGCCTTTTTAAATCAATGCAGTTCTTTGATCTTACCGTATGATAAACGCAGTGAGAAAAGCATTTTAGGCATTGCTGAAATTGGATCGGTCTATGGCATCAGTGTCAGTGAGATGATGGTTTTGGTGGGTAAAGCCTACGCTAAAAATGATGATCAACTCGATTTAGATTTACTCAGAAAATACGCAGCTAAACTTCCGACACAGGATGGGATGGTCCTCAGTGATCCCTATGAGTATCCACCCGTCATCTTTCTAAAACGGCTTAGAAATGGTTTAGAACCCAGTGCACTGGAAAAGTATTTATTGGTAAAACTGGTCAGTAAAGATGGCTTGAAACCCAGTGTATTGAATGTTTTATTGGAACATCATTTCCATTATTATCAGTCTAAGATCAACACAAAGATCTTAGAAGAAATGGGTTTACAAATGGCAAGTCAAAACATCTCTAGTAAAGATGAAGCCTTGGTTTTTGTTGGACAATTCAATAAACGTAAGAAACGTCAAGAAGTAAAGAGTACCCTACCTGAGATGCAAGCTTTAAGTGAAAGTGAACAAGCGGCTTTAAAACAAGCCCTAAAGAGTTTAAAATGATGCAGAAACTAAATTTTGATTTTCCTTTAAATCCTCAACAAGTTAAAGATCGCCAAGATTTGGTGGCCTCTTTAAAATCGGACAAACGCATTCTTCATTTTCTTCAAGAACACCATTTAAATGCTTCAGTGATTGACGATAAAGCTCAGATGTTGGCGACTTATTTAGACAATTTAAATTTATGTGAAGCTTGTTTAGGCTTGTCCATGTGTAAACAGAAACAATGTGGACATGTCTTAAGTTTAAATGTGGATCCGCTGTGGACGTGGGAATTGCGTAAGTGTCGATATCAAAAAACACAAGATGAAGCGCGCTCTACCCATAGTAGCTATTCTCACTTAGAAGTTTCAGAACACTTTTTAGAAGCCCGTTTGGAAACATTAACCGAAGGCATTGACGATGCAAGTTATTTAAGCAGTTTAAAAACCGTGGTGGAATGGTTAAAAGCGCCCACCCAACAAGCTTTCTATTTCTATGGACATCCTGGGGTGGGGAAAACCCATTTGGTGATGGCGATTGCGAATCATTTTGCGTTAAATCATAAACGGATTGCGGTGGTTCATATGCCTAGTTTTGCCTCTAAATATCCCAGTAGTTTCTTTGAATCGGATGAGAAAGATAAATACATTGCTTCACTCTTAAGAGCGGATGTTTTAATCTTAGATGATATTGGGGCTGAGTCATATTCTTCCTACTTTAGAGATGAAGTTTTATTTCCTTTATTGAATTTAAGAATGGATCAGAAGAAACTGACTTTCTTTAGTTCTAACCATTCTTTAGATTCATTAGCGCATCATTATCGCTACAATCAAAAAGGCGATGATGAAGCTCTGAAATCAACGCGTATCTTAGAGCGGATTAAAAGTTTAGCAAAAGCAGTCGCCATTCAAGGCAAAAATCGTAGAGGGTAAAGCAATTTTTACCCTCTTTTTTAGTGATAAGTGTTAAAATAAAGTGTGTTCATAAGGAGAAATCTATGGTTAAACGTATTGGTGTATTAACCTCTGGCGGTGATGCGCCAGGCATGAATGCGGCCATTCGCGCGATTGTGCG
>CAZHIG010000099.1:335-4158 GCA_964532705.1 uncultured Erysipelotrichaceae bacterium | reverse complement strand
AGTACTCAACATAATACTCTGGATTAAAAGCTTCTTTCGAGACTCTTAACATCATCTCTTTAGGAGAGTAGAGACCTCCATATTGATGAATATTTTCTTTTAACCAAGCTTTGATGGTTTTAAGATCTCCCTTTGACAAATGATGGGATAAATTTAAATCTTTATTAATGGCCTTTAACCACTGTGCTGCATAGGCTGATCCTAAAGCATAGGTTGGAAAATACCCAAAAGCAGCCCCTGACCAATGAATGTCTTGTAAGATGCCTTCTGCTGCATTTTGAGGGCGTATGCCTAAATAGGCTTCCATTTTGTCAGACCATACTTCATCCAAGCCTTCTGTGCTTAGACTCCCATTAAATAAGCCTTTTTCGATTTCATATCGAACCATGATGTGTAAAGGATAAGTGAGTTCATCTGCCTCAATTCGAATCAATGAGTTTTCTACATAATTGACTCCAAAGATAAATTCATCAAGCTTAATCTCTTTTAAGAAGCTTACTTCCTTTTGAAAGACTGGATAGAGTGTTTCCCAAAAGGCTTTATCTCTACCTAATATGTTTTCAAAAAATCGAGATTGAGACTCATGCATCCCAAAGGACATTGAATCAGCCACATAATGACCATTCCATTTCTCATCAACTTGGCCATTGTAGGTCGCATGTCCAATTTCATGAATCAGCGCATAGAGACTTGAGGTAAATGCATTTTCATGATATTTAACTGTCACACGATTATCAAAAGCTGAGAATCCAGAACTAAATGGATGTGCACTTTCGCTGATTAAACCTGCGTCTAGGTCATACTCTAAATGTTGGGCAAGCGCATTTACTAATTTTCGTTGCACATCAATTGAAACTGGATAACTCAGCCAAGCGGGTGCGTTTAGATTAAGTTTTAAGATTTTTTGAATAAAAGGGACCAAACTTTCCTTTAGCGCAGCGAAGAATTCATCATAGAGTTCAGTATTAAAATCAGGTTCAAAATCATCGAGGAGTTGATCATAGACACTGCGATCATCTTTACGATAAGAAACGATTTGTTGAGTCATCTCAACAAGTTGTTTAAGGATGGGTTGGAATAAGCTGTAGTCCTTTTTCTCTTTCGCTTCTTCCCATGCTGTCTCACCATCTCTTGTTAATTGTGCATATTTTATAAAGACATCTTTAGGAATGTATTTGGTTTTATCTTGTTGTTTTTTAATACCATTGATTTCACGTTTAATCTCATCCTCTAAATCCATTTGAGACAACTCTTCAATGAGTTTTAAATAGGAAGGATCGTTTTCAAGTGAAAAGAGTTCACCCGATAAAATAGCGGCCATTTGATTGCGGTAAGCTGCTCCTTTTTTAGGTGCTACAGTCGCTTGATCGTAGCTCATGGTTTTTAAGGCCAATTGATAGGCGGCCATTTTTTGACGATGCTCGTCGTATTTTTTAAGTGCTTCTTGTGTTGACATAACTTTCTCCATAAATCTATTGTACTTTCTTTGTACGCTTCGTAAAACTTAAAAGAACCACAGCTCCAATAATGATGCCTGCAGCCAGTAATGACTGTTGGCTTAAGACTTCACCAGCAAAAACAACCCCTAAAAACAAGGCCACAACTGGATTTACAAAAGCATTGCTAGACGCTAAAGTTGGACTGACATTTTTCATCAACCAAATATAAGCACTAAATGCAATGACGGAACCAAAGATAATTAGATACACCATCGCTACAAAAGAAGCAGTTGTAATGTTTTGAATACTAAATTGATGCATGTCTTTGATTAAAAATGAGAACACAAACAAAACCATCGATCCACCAATGGTTTGTGAGGCAATCGAATAATACGATGATTTTGGTACAGGCATTAAACGTGAATAGAGAGATCCTGTGGCCCATGAGAAGGAGGCAATCAACAATAATCCAATCCCAAATGGATCTAAAGCATCTACTTTCAAATCTTGGCCTTGAAAGACCATTAAAATTATCCCAACAAATGCCAAGAGTAACGCAAAAATTTCCAACCGTTTGGGAACTTTCTTTTCCCCAAATAAACCATTGAGTAAAACAATCCAAAATGGAACCGTTGTGACAATGAGAGATGCGATGGATGAAGGTACACTAAGCTCTGCATATGCAACTAATCCGTTTCCTAGAAAAAGCATCAATACCCCAACCACTACTCCATGCAAAACTTCTTTGATTTGAGGTCTAATTTCTTTTTTGATTAAAGCCAAGGTTAATAAAATTAAACCAGCACTTAAATGTCGTAGTCCTGCCATTAAAAAAGGTGGAAAAGAATCCAATGCTACTTTCATCCCTAGATAGGTGCCACCCCAAAAAAGATAGACAGAAGCAAATGCCATTATCAAAGTCCACAATCTTTTTTGATCCATATTTGCACCTCAGATTTTGAACATTATACCACCCTTATTTTGGTGTAGGCTAGACTGCTTTTCTAAAAGCGCTTACGGTATAATAAAAACATCTTAATGATGATAAAGGAGCGTTTATGCGAGACGTAATCATTTTAGCCGCTGGAGACAATACCAAATTTTGGCCATACACTCAGAGCAATAAAGTACTTTTCCCCGTTGTGAATAAACCCCTTATTCAACATACCGTTGATTCCCTTATTGAAATTCAATGCACAAGAATTTTCATAGCTGCTAAACGTCATCCTGAAGAATTAAAAGCACTTTTTAGGAATACTCCACAAGTCAAGATTTTTGAAATAAATCAGAGTAAAGGGACTGCAGATACCCTACTACAATGTTTAGACCATTTAAGTGAAACTTTTACTGTCCTTTATGGGGATGTGTATTATGAAAAAGAACTTTTACAGGATTTTGTGCTTAAAGCTTCTACGCCTACTTTAGCGGTAACATCACTCGAAGATGATCCAAAAGATGTCATAGGTCTTGAACTCAATGGAAATCAATTTATACGATTTGGGGCGCATGAAAGAGGTCAACTCATAAAGCATGCGGCGTATGCTTTCTGTCTAGATCAAAGCATTCGTCCTTACCTCATGAACAATCCCCATCGGTTCTCTCAACTAAAAGTTGGTGTGGGATCTCCACTTGAGTCATATCTTGAAGAATCTTTACAAATGTTTCACGATGATCATCAGTCTTTAAAGGTTTCATTGTATGTCCAAAAATGTATTGATATCGACAAACCCTGGCATGGCTTGATGCTTAACGCCTCCATCCTTAAACAGATGGGTGAGTCTTTGCAAGCCTCTTTCGTCCAAGACTGCACTATAATTGATCAGTCTGCTAGTATCAATGGATTTATTTATTGTGGTAAAAATGTAGAAATTGGAAAGCATGTAAAAATCATTGGCCCCGTTTTTTTTGAGGATAATGTGAAGATTGATCACGGAGCCATCATCGAAGGACCCGCATATATTGGTAAGAATACCACAGTACTTAATCACGCATATGTGCATTCATTGAGTGTCATCGGCTCAAACAATAAACTTTCTGCAGGATTTGAGTTTTTAGGTGGGGTAACTCTAAATCATGTTTATATGGTTCATTATGGAGAGTTCTATGGTTGTATCGGAGAGCACAGTGATTTGGGTGCAGGTACAACATGTGGAACCTTAAGATTTGATGATGGCAACACCCTTCATCGGGTTAAAGGTCGAAAAGAATTTCCTAAAGACTACGCAAATGCGAGTTACTTAGGAGCCTATACACGTACAGGGGTTGGGGTACTTTTAATGCCAGGCGTTAAGGTAGGTGCCTACAGTGTGGTCGGCAGTGGTGTAGTACTCGAAAAAGACTTAAAAGAAAAACAAGCTCAGGAAGATATCGATTTAAAGAAAAAA
>CAZHIG010000099.1:0-325 GCA_964532705.1 uncultured Erysipelotrichaceae bacterium | reverse complement strand
AACCCTGATCTACCTCAAACAAGATTTAGTTGAAAGTGACTGGGGTCCAGAAAAATATGGTTGGTAATTAGTCATTAAAATCTTTAAGTTGAATGTTTAAAGCATTTACTGAAATTTGAAGTTCTAGAATTAATAGAGATAAAGATACCAAAAGAAGGACTACACTCAATCCAAAGGCTGCCTTAGCCAAGAAATCAAAACCAAAAAGTATAAGCAGTAGACTTAGCACACTAAAGAAAAAACTAACGCCACCAAATACCTGCATATTTCGAATAATACGCATTCTTCTTCTAAGATTAACCAACTGATGATAAGTGATGTCAGA
>CAZHIG010000098.1:0-4205 GCA_964532705.1 uncultured Erysipelotrichaceae bacterium | reverse complement strand
TCAGAGGAATGATGTCTACACCATCTAAGGGTACAAAGCCTCTTGCACCATTGACTTCCACTTCAACCGACAAATCTGAGGGTCTAATGGTATCCGTCGATGCTTTGTTTTGAATAACCGTTTGATAATAATAAAAAGGGTTGGCTTGTGAGACATAAGTATAAGGTATGGTTCTTTCTTTGTTTCGCCACACATTCATCGTTGAACTAGCAAGATCAAGATAAGTATTATTTTGTGAATAAGCCATGGCTCTATCTGCAGCAACGATATTAAGAGGACTGTAAGATTGATCATGTCTAACCACCACATTTGGTGCTTGTGCTGCATAAGAATCCATAGCGGCGAGTGCTTCTGTAAATTGGTTTTCATTAAAGCAAGCAAGATTTGTAAATTGATCTTTGCCTGTGATTCGATCCACACTATATTGATTAGTGCTGCAAGCTAAAGGGGCATTCGCAATCGCAGAAACCTTGATGATTGGGCTTGTGCTAAGTAAAAGTAGGATCGTTAAAGCAAATGTTAATAGTTTTCTCATGGTATAGTAACCCAATCGATTACTTGAGGTTCTTGACTTTCAACGACAGAGTATATAATTCTTAACTCTTCAAAGTCTTCCAGCGAATAATTCCCAAGTAGTTCAAAGAAAAGATAACCACTGAGCTCTGTTTCAATATATTGACTATTCAAATTTGTAATCCCATCTATCAGATAGGTTTTATCGACAGCATCGAAAATTGAACCATTATTGGCTAAGATGTGGGCATCGACAATGCGATAGCTTTCAGAAAGTTTATTGGTGATTAATACTTTGACACCAAGAATTTGCGATTGAGCTGTGAAACTGGCTTGAATACGGCTGCCATTTTCATCCAATTGATAGAAGGATTCTGGTCCTAATAGCAGTGTTTTTATAATTTCTGTTTGTGCAATTTCATCTGGATTTAAAGTCTTAGGGGTAACGCCTAAGTTGCCAATGACACCTTTTGAGTCTGGTTTTGATAAATCAAAACTTAAACTTTTCTTTGGATTAAGATTGATGTTTAAATCTAAATTTGATAGAGCATCATCTGTGATGGGTATAAACAAGACAGCATCCATTTCATTGTTGGGACTGCTTAAACTAAAGACAACAGGATAAGTGCCAAAGTTATAACCTAAGGATTCAAGGCTAACCAGATAAGGATCAATGCTGTTGAGTTGAAGTCCTTCAGAGCTTATAAAATGACTGAGCGATAAATTGATTGGACGATTGCTTTGGATATGGATGTTGGCAAGGATAAAACGATAATCTACGATTTCTAAATCAAAGAGCGTGAATTGATTAATGCTAAAATCAAAAGTTTGAACTTTCTCTTCGGGGAATAGATCTTCATCAATTCCAGGCTTAGTCATGATGTTCCAAGTGAAAACTGCTGTCGCTACAATGAGCACGATTAAAGTTAAGATTAGACTTACTTTAAATGCATTCAAAAAAGGTTGACGAAGTCTTCGTTTCATATGTTTAATTTTACCATAATCATGTCTTTTCAACCAATTTGTAAACTTTAGAATAAACGGTTTAGAATCGATTGATTTTCAATGATAAGAGGAACTTGTTTCAAGTTCGTGAAGTCTTTTAAATGTTGATCTCCCATATCAAAGTATTCCTTTAGATATTTCTTAGGGATCATGAGTGGAATACGATGATGGAGTTGGTTGAATTCATCGCTTGAAGCTTGTGTTAAAATGGCAAATCGAGGTTCTTTTTCATCAGTATAAAGGCCTGCCATGTAAAAGGCTTCATCCTCTTTGGGCTGTATGAGATGCTTTTGTTTATCGTGATCCCATTCATAAAAACCTGAAGCTTTTATGATGCATCGTCTAAGTTTTAAATCTTCTTTAAAGAAAGGGGAATCTTGTACACTTTCTGATCGCGCATTGATGATCACTTGCTTAGAATCCCATTTTTGATAGCCCCAACGCATGACTTGATAGTGTGTGGGATCTTTTAAGACAAGGGTTTTTTGAGAGGGATATACATCTTGTAAAGAAAGACTTTGTTTCTCACTGACTTCAAGTGTCTCTAGAAAATCTAGACTTTCTTGGTCTAGTGTTTGAGAAAAGAGATATCGACCACACATGTTAAGCCTCCTTTTTTTCGATGAACCAACGATCTTCTTCTAAAAATAGATAGCGAGATTTGCCTTGAATTTGGCAGGTGTAACGGATGCCTGCACCACCCGCTAGCGTGGATGCAGCCCGTGAGATTTGACTGACTTTATCTATCGCATATTTTACACCATTGAGCCAAACGATGGCCAAAGGTTTGATTTGTCCGTCTTTGGTATTTAGAACAATAACATCAATGTATATTTTCATATTTTTTTATCCTTTAAAGTAAGCTTCTGGGAAGATGACGTGATCTTGTTTAGGGTTAAAACCACTGAGCAAGGGATCACTCAACATTAAACAGCGTTGAATGCTTGAAAATCCATAGCGCTCTCGAATGTGCTCGATGGTTTTCTCGAGGGAAAGATTTTTTTGGAGGGTTTCATAAGGGGTAAACAATGAGTTTTGCATCAAACTTTCTTCGTGTATGAGTTGGCTGGCTTTAATGCCGATGCTGCGTAAAGAAATTGAAAAATCGACGTTCTTCTCAAAGAGATCTAAAGCAGCTTTAGCGATGTCATCACTGAGGGCACTGGGATTTTCAAGTTGAATCTGACGTGTAAAGCCTTCGAGATTTTGATCACGAACACCAATAGAGATGGTACCGGCGAGTAAATGCGCTTCTTTCAGTCGAGCCGCAACACTCTCAGCTAAGATGTAAGCTACGATTTTAACATCTTCTAAAGTTTTCAAATCTTTAGGACTGGTGGTTGAATTTCCAATCGATTTCACCATCGGCTCATGATCACGCTTAGAGACGATACTGTTATCTAATCCATTTGCGAAACGCCAAATGTATTCGCCCCATTTACCAAGTTTTCTTTTTAAGATGGCTAAATCGTAATGGGCACAATCGCCAATTGTATAAATCCCTATTTCTTTAAGTTTATGGGTGGTGGCACGTCCAACATACAATAAGTCCGAGATGGGTAAAGGATAGATAAGCGTCTCTAAATTTTGTCGGGTAATTAAAGTGGTCGCGTCTGGTTTCTTAAGGTCTGAACCCAGTTTCGCAAAAACTTTATTAAAACTAACGCCGATCGAGGCAGTAATGCCAAACTCAGTTTTAATGCGCTCACGAATTTGATCTGCCAATTGTCCGGGTGAGCATTTAAAGAGGTGGAGTGTATGCGTGACATCTAACCAAGCTTCATCGATGCCAAAAGATTCAATTTGATCAGTGTATTGGGCATACATGGTTTTGATGAGCTTAGAAAAACGTAGATATAATGAGAAATTGGGTTTAACAATGAGCAAATTGGGGCATTTAGCCCGAGCTTGCCACAATGCTTCTCCGGTTTGGATACCAAAGCGCTTCGCCAATTGATTCTTAGCTAAGATGATGCCGTGTCTTTTCTCAATATCCCCGCCGACTGCTAAGGGATGATTGCGATATTCAGGATGATGCAGACACTCAACAGAGGCATAGAAATTATTGAGGTCGCAATGAAGAATGATTCTGTCTGACATGTGTTTTTACCTAGTTATAGTTTACTTGAAAATAATTCAAGTATCAATCATGACTTGAATATTTTTCAAGTTGTTGTACAATAAAAGCACCATGAAACTCAGTGAACGCATTAAACACTTAAGAAAAGAAAAGGGCATGAGCCAACAAGACTTGGCCAATGTCTTTGGTTATAAGTCGTTTACCACCATTCAAAAATGGGAAGATGGCTCTGCGATGCCTCCCAGTAAGAATATTTCAATGTTGGCTGAAGTCTTTAATGTACGTATTGAAGATCTCTTAGAAGATCGTGAAGAAGAAATCCTGATTCCAATTTTAGGAACAGTTAAAGCAGGGAATTTACATTACATCTCTGAACAATGGTTGGGACAAGAAGCTGTTTTGGCTTCTGAACATAGGCATGGTGAGTATTTCTATTTGGAAGTCTTAGGGGATTCGATGATTGATGCGCGCATTTATCCGCATGATTTGATTTATGTACGTAAACAAGATCGTGTTGAACATGGTGAAATTGCTGTTGTCTTGGTTGATGAAGAAGTTACAGTTAAACGTGTCTTCTATGAGCATGAAACCTTAGTTTTGCATCCTG
>CAZHIG010000097.1:0-4236 GCA_964532705.1 uncultured Erysipelotrichaceae bacterium | reverse complement strand
TATCAAACGGTTATTCAAAACAAAGCATCGACGGATACCATTAGACCCTCAGATCTGTCGGTTGAAGTAGAAGTCAATGGTGCAAGAGGCTTTGTTCCTTTAAATGGCGTAGATATCATTCCACTGATCTATGTTGAAAACAGAATTAACAATTGGTATATCAGCTTTACCACACGTTCTGTTGAAAATGTTTATTCTGGAAACATCATCAAACCAAACATCACCTATTATGAAGTTAAAAGCATTACCAGCAATACCAGTACGGGAAATGTAAGTCTTAGAGAAGTCACCGTTCGAATTGATTATGCCTTGACAGCGGCTACCTATGAACTTGGCCTTGCCCCTGATTGGTTAGCCAATGGAATCTATTATTCACCAGATGGAATTCATTTTTATACAGACATGGATCTCACTCAACCTGTTTTAAACAACGGGCTTGTCGGTGAATATTATAATTATTATCAGTATCTTAATTTAAGAACTAAAACCAATTATACAGGCGCTGAACTCGATGCTTATTTTAACTATTTCGCATCGGTTAATCCTACCTATCTAACAAAAGATATTCAAATTTCAACCATGAAAAATCAAGGCAATTCTTTTGTGAATGCCCAAGATACCTATGGGATGAATGCTCTAATCATTTATGCAATGGCAGCGCATGAGAGTGCCTATGGAACCAGTAATTACGCTGTAAACTATAATAACCTTTTTGGTTATGGTGCTTATGATAGCAATCCAAGCAACGCTGCCAATTACAGTTATCCAAGTGTTGCTGATGGTGTCAATCAACACATGGGTCTTAACCTTCGTTATTACTTAGATTACAGTAATTACAATGCCACTGCAGGGACTTCTCTTTTCTATGCTTCTAATATAGGCAATAAAGGAGCTGGTATCAACACGCGCTATGCTTCAGATCCTTGGTGGAGCATCAAGATTGCACAATGGTCCTTTAAAATTGATCGATACTTAGGTCTTAAGGATTTTAACTATCATCAAATCGGTATCTTAAATGATTCACTTAGAACTGTTTATTCTGATCCAAATGCAAGTTCATCCCTATACACAGTAAATACGAGGGCTACAAATTACCCACTTAATATTTTAAGTACCTACAATAATAATACCTATAAGATCCAAAGTACGAACCCTATTCAAAACGGTACACTTATTACCAGTTCTACACCAGGTTTAGTAACTTATGATTGGACCAACTCATATAGTTATGTTTTAATATCGCAATCTACGCTTGCAAATACAGCCAGTAATACCCCTACCATCGTATCTACAGATGATACTTTGCTTACGTATGTCTCAAATTGGCAATGGAGTGACACTAATTTATACATTAAAGGATGGTCTGCATTACAATACACCAATATGGCTAACACATCGGTCACTCATCAATTAAACATTGTAAATCTAGATGACGCTACACAAATTATTACAGTACCTTTAAGTATTGCGACTGCTAACTATGAACTAAACATTGGAAACTCATTTAACTACTCAAGCGCATGGTTTGAGGGAACCATTGATATAGGTTCATTATCAAAAGGTAATTATCGTTTTGAAATTATCACTTCTAGTAATGATATTACAGGTACAGCAATCCTTTCGAACTCAACAGTAAACGCGCCACGTGCTGAAGTAAAAATCATTAACAATAAACTTTATCGTTTTTCATTCAACAATACCAGATCAATGAGATACGAACTGTTAATCCAAGATGGAATTAGTTATTCAGATTTAACACCGCTATTACCTACAAGATTTAACTCTACTGCGTATCTTACTGATCTTAACTTTTCGACAGAAAATAATATTGAGTTATTAGATATCACAGGCATATCATTTATGCAAAATGTTCAAACTGGTCCGACCAATTCGGTGTCTCATAAACTTGTTTTAGTTCATTCAAATGGTCAACTGTATAGTTTCGATTTATTGAGTTCTACAGGCGCTTACGATCTATCGAATAACAACATAGATTTAACCCATGCTTGGTTTAGTGGTATCGATATTAATATTAGTACACTTCCTGATGGTGTATATTCAATGTATATTTTAACAAGCTCATCAGGATATAAAGATCTTGTTGAAGTTAGAGATTTATTGATTAGAAATACTCAAACTAAAGAATCCAGTCTTTACACTTACGTATTAAATACGAATACAAATGTGCGAAGAATTTACACATTAACAAAAACGATAAAATAAGCGAATCTGATGGATTCGCTTTTAGTTTGTTGAAATAGAAACAGTAATCGCTGTGTCTATACGTATGCTTCCCGCACCAGGAGATTGACTATTTACTAAACCTGCACCAATTCCATAAGCACCACTGGTGATCGAAAAATTCGTAAAGCCTTGACCCGTTAGATAATTACGTATAGTAGCTTCTGAGGTCGCATAACTTGTGGATGATCCAACTAAGCCTGCAAGATCTGGAAGCGTTCTTGTCGGAAATGAACCCAATGAAACTTTAACATCTACACTCACACCATAATCATAAGTACCTGCAGCTTTTGATTGCCAAATTACAAGTCCACTGGCAGTATCGCTATATTCAGATCCGATTGTGTTAATCGTGACGCCTGTGATGCTTGGAACACTACTACCAACTAAATTTGGAATGTTGACTTGAGTTCCTTTAGACACAACTGCAGAAATGGTTGAGCCGGGGCTGACCGTCCCACTAGAAGGTGTTTGTGATGTAATCTTACCTTTATCCGCTTGATTGGATGTATACGATTCAGAAGAGCTAATTCTTAAATCTGCCCCTTCTGAATTGACCGCATTCACCCAAGCTTGTAAATCAGCTAAAGTACCCCCTATTTTTGAAGATACAGAAACATTTCCTTTAGAAACTGTTAATGTAATCGATGTCCCTGAATCGACAACAGTACCTGCAGAAATAGATTGACTTAAAACAGTCCCCACTGCACTACTGCTGTAGCGTTCTACAATGTTGATGCTTAAGCCTTCTTGAGTTTCAGTTCTTGTATTGAAATCTTTAACCGTAATTCCTGTTCCCTTTGATACTGTTGCTGTTATGGTTGTTCCAGGATTGATTTCTCCTGATGAAGGATTTTGAGTAATGATTTTGCCTGTTGATACTTCTGCATTGTAAACAGTTGAACTGTTGATTTTTAAGTTCGCCCCCAATTTATTAACTTCTGTAACCCAAGCTTGTAGCTCGGCTAAAGTCTTAGATCCATAATTATTGACTTGAACTTTACCTAAAGATAATACAACCGAAAGGCTTGTTCCACTTTCAACCCGAGTGGTTGCACTGGGTGTTTGAGAGATTGCGGTATCCTTATTACGGGTAGATGAGTAGCTGGTAGAATAGCTTACTTTTAGACCATTATCAGATACAAATTTATCGATTTCTGTTTTTGTTTTACCCACAAGATTTTCTAAGACGATCCCTGTTCCTTTAGAAAGTTTGATGGTTAAAGAACTTCCATCATAAATTTCTTGATTGGCAGTTAGGGATTGAGAAATCACAGTCCCTTGCGCAATGCTTGAATTGAACTCTTCAACTAAATTAATGGTGATGTTGTTGGATGCACCCCAAGAACTGATTTGTTGTTTAGTGTAGGTACTAAAGTCTGGCACAAGGACAGTTGTTAAGCTATCTTTATCGCCTGTCGAAATCAAAAAAGTAATCGCATCAGATCTTTTAATTGAAGTATTTTTTAAAGATTGTGAAATAAGAAACGATGTATCCACATCCTCACTTTTACTGAACTCAATCTTCGCATTTAACAATTTACTAATGTCAATAAAACTTTGAACTTCTCCAATGTCTTTGCCACTAAAGTCCCCTACTTCTACAAGCACGTCTGGATCTGGACCTTTAGATAAAGTCAGAGTAATCGTAGAGCCCGCAAAAAGTCTTTCACCCACACCAATATCTTGACTCAAAATGGTTCCAACACTGCTGTTTTCATCATAAGCTTCTATGGTTTCGATGACGAGATCATTTTCTTGTGCCCACGCTAAAACCTCTGCTTGATCCAGTGTGCTCAAATCAATGACCCGTATGGGTTGTTCAAAACTTAAAATCGTGGATATTGAAAACCCCAATAACACACTTAAACTTAAACTTAAACTCAGTAGAAAGAGTGACAATTTAGACGTAAATAAACTTTTCATAGACCTATTTTAACATGCCCGTAAACTAAAAGAGTTTAAACAAGTCTTGGCTTGTGACAAATAAAGTTA
>CAZHIG010000096.1:0-4248 GCA_964532705.1 uncultured Erysipelotrichaceae bacterium | reverse complement strand
ATGATGATTTTGAGTATATTCTTTCCACATTTGATATTCTATTTCCATCTCTTCTGGATTGAATTGATATCGGTTAAGACATAAATCTAAGAAATCATGGGTTTGACAGTGTGATATAAATGCTTCGTAACTTAAAGCTTTTTCAAAAGGACGTAATCTTTCTAATACTTTGATAAATGACGGATAATGAACTTCAATGGTTGAAGCAAACACAGTATCATCGTGGTCAATAAATAAGACTTTTTTCTTCATAGTGAGTATTGTATCACGTTGAATTTCACATGTTATAATATTAATCGTTATGAAAGTATTGATTGTTACAGGTGGGACCGGTGGACATATTTATCCAGCCTTGTCCTTTGCAGATTTAATTAAAGATCGTTATAAAGACGCAGAGATTCTTTTTGTTGGGAATCAAGGAAGAATGGAATCCAGTCTTGTGCCCAAAGCATCCTATGCATTTGTAGGATTGAATACAAAAAGCATAACAGGTTCTATTTTTCATAGACTCATTGGATATGTTCAATTGTTTCAACATTCACAACAAATCGATGAGATTTTTAAAACATTTAAACCTGATTGGTGTATTGGTTTTGGTGGTTATGTGAGTGTTCCAGTGTTGAATCACGCATTTAAGTTGAAAGTCCCTTATTTTATTCATGAACAGAATGCTTTTGTGGGTAAAGCCAATCGTTTATTGTCTAAACATGCGCAATCTGTTTTTGCCTCATATCAAGAGAATTTAAAAGTTCTTCCTATCAATAAAAGCTTTATTTATGGAAATCCAAGATCTTATTCGATTAAAAGTAAAGCTGATAAGACGATATTAAAAGATTTAGGTCTAAGTTCAAAAAAGAAGACTGTTTTGTTTGTCATGGGATCACAAGGGGCTGAATCCTTATACGATTTATCCATCAAAGTAATGCATAACTTAGATCAAGAAGATGTCCAATGCATCTTTGTGACTGGGCAGAAATATTTTGACGAATTCTTGAAACGTTGTAAGGATACTGAAAACATCAAAATTGTTCCATATATTGATCAGATTTCTGCCATGCGTGAAATCGATCTTATGGTTACAAGAGGGGGTGCAACCACTGCCTCTGAAATCGCATTGTTAGGTATTCCATCAATTATTGTTCCAAGTCCATTTGTTCCAAACAATCATCAATACTACAATGCTAAAGCTTTGAATGATGCTAAAGCTGCACGATTATTTGAAGAAAATAAGTTAAGTTTTGAAGGTCTCACACAATCCATACTAGAATTGCTTAATAACGCTGAACTTAGGAAAGAGATGTCTTTATCAGCGCTAAATATGGCAAAACCTCAAGCGGCACAAGATATGTTAGATCACATAATGAAGGAAATATCCTATGAATGAATCAATTCTATCAAACTATGGCTTAGTCAAAACTCATTTTGATATGAAAACTCTCACAACCTTAAAGATTGGTGGTTTAGCAGATTATTATATAGAACCTACAAATTTAAGTGCTTTAACTGAGTTGTTAACATTTCTAAAAAAAGAAAAGATGACTTATAAAGTGATTGGTAATGGTTCTAATACTTTGATAGGAGATCAAACTTATCATGGAATCATTATTCGTTTAACTAAAAGTCTAAATAAAGTTGAATTTAATGATGAGTTTGTGATTGCGGAAGCAGGTGCATCCTTAATAAAATTAGCCAATGACTCAGTCAATCTTGGACTCGAAGGTTTAGAATTTGCGACAGGTATTCCTGGTTCTGTTGGAGGAGCTGCATTTATGAATGCGGGGGCTTATCAGAAATGTATGTACCAAGTGATTTCTGAAGTCTTTGTATTAAAGGATGATCAAACACAATGGATTGATGTTAAAGATATTCAACATGATTATCGTTACTCTTCGTTTATGCTAGAGCCAAGTACCATTATTTTAGCGGTTAAAATAAAACTTACAAAAGGGGATAAAGAGCGTTCAAGACAACTCGTTAAGGATCGTTTAGAGCGACGAAGTTTAGCTCAACCTTTAGATAAGCCTTCCTGTGGTTCGGTGTTTAGAAATCCTTATCCTTACAGTTCTTGGGAGCTGGTTGAAGGGGTAGGATTAAGAGGCCATCAAATCGGGGATGCTCAAATTTCATTAAAACATGCCAACTTTATCATTAACCTTGGTCATGCGAAAGCCACGGATGTCTTAAGTTTAATCCAATTGGTTCAGCTTAAAGTTAAAGATAAATATGGAGTCGATATGATTCCAGAAGTAGAATTTTTCAACTTATGAGTCAAAATATTGAGTCAGTAGAAACCATCATTGCAAAACGTAAAGCCATCAAGCGTGCACTACGCAAGAAGAAAATTATTGTTGTTTTAAGTTTTATATCATTCTATTCATTTATGGTATTGAGTGCATATTTTCTGTTTACACAAAATCTATTTGATTTTAAAGGCATTGAATGGAAGAACAATGAGATTTTAAGTGAATATGAGTTAAATCAATTGGTCGATTTAAAACCTTACATTTATCAAAATATTGCAAAAGAAGACTTAGCAGATCTTGAAAAACATCCTTTGATTCAAGAACTACGTTTCAAAGAAATATCAATCTTTGAATGGGTCATCGAAATTGATGAACGTGAAGTGCTTGCGACCCTCGATGATAACCCAAAGATATGGTTATTGGAGAATGGAGAAGTTTATCGCAGTCCAAGTTCAAATCTAGATCTTCCTAACCTTGTAGGGTATCCTGTAATGGCTTATAAACAAATCGCTGAAGCACTTTTAAAAATGGATCGTGATGCCTTAATGATGATCGATCAAATCATTCGCGAACCCCAATCTTATGATGAGTTGTATGCCCATATCTATATGCAAGATGGCATCCAAGTAAGCAGCGGTTTAAAAGGCATCGTTGTTCTTAACGATTATGTTTCCATTACAGCCGCCATGAATCCTGAACATAAATGTATGAGCATTGACGAAATCCGATTGGTTCCGTATAGTTTCCCTTGTACTCAAGCACTTGAGTAGTATGATAAAATATAACAATAAAGGAGTTTATTATGTCAGTTGAAAGAACAAATGATTATGGACAAATTAACATCTCACATGAAGCTATTGCATCTTTGGCAGGAGGAGTTGTAACTGAATCCTATGGTGTTGTTGGAATGGCTTCTCAAAAAGTACTAAAAGATGGTTTAGCTGAATTGCTGAAGAAGGACAACTATTCAAAAGGAATTGTTGTACGTGAAAACAATCATGCTTTAGAATTAGATCTTTATATCATCATTGGTTTTGGTGTAAAAATATCTGAAGTTGTTCATGAAATTCAAAAAAACGTTAAGTACGTTTTAGAAAAATCACTTGAACTAAAATTTAACTCCATTAATGTTTATGTACAAGGCGTAAGTGTCATCAAATGAAAATTCTAGACGCACAAACTTACAAGAATATGTTGATCAGTGGGGCCAATAACCTTACCAATCATCATCGAGAAGTGGATGCCCTCAATGTTTTTCCAGTCCCTGATGGAGATACTGGAACCAACATGAATTTAACGTTTACTGCTGGGATTGCAGATGTTTCCAAAACGCATTCAGATCATATCGGTGAGTTGGCTAAAGTTTTTTCTAAAGGGCTGCTCATGGGTGCCAGAGGAAACTCAGGTGTTATCCTTTCCCAGATCTTTAGAGGTTTCTATCAAAGTGTTGAACATAAATCTACCCTCAATGCTATGGATCTAGCGGATGCGTTTGTTAAAGGCACAGAGATTGCATACAAGGCAGTTATGCGCCCTGTAGAAGGCACCATTTTAACAGTCTTAAGAGAAAGTGCTGATGAAACAAAAGAATTTGTTTTAGGGAATGAACATGTTGATGTTTTGGAAACCATGCATTTCTTAATTGAAGCGGCACATCGTTCTTTACAAAAAACACCTGATTTACTTCCGGTATTAAAAGAAGTAGGTGTTGTTGACAGCGGTGGTGCTGGCTATGTAAAAATTCTTGAAGGATTTGAGAAAGCTCTTTTAGGCCAATTTGTTGAAAAACTTGACAATATTGAAGTTGTTGAAGGGGTTCAAGCTCAAATGGAGAATGATGAATTTGGATATTGCACAGAATTTATCATTCGTTTAAATGAAGATACTGGTTTTAGTGAAGATCGTCTACGGAGCCAATTGGCTTTAATGGGAGATTCTATTGTTGTTGTGCAAGATGAAGAAATTGTTAAAGTACATGTACATACACTGACTCCTGGAGAAGCTT
>CAZHIG010000095.1:0-4256 GCA_964532705.1 uncultured Erysipelotrichaceae bacterium | reverse complement strand
CGAGCTTGCCTCTACCCTACTCTTGATAGTGTTTGAGTCTATTAAACCATAAGATGATACATAATCAAGACATCGATCTATACATGACCTTTATATTGGACAAAGCTTACTGTCTTAAGCTTCTTTCAGCTAGAAGAAATAGGAAACCAAGACCAAACAAGATCATAGAACGATTTCTTATCCCTGTCTCAGGGATGGGTTCAGGATCACTCACAAGGGGTGTAGAACTGACTGTCGTTGTTGTGGGGCTAGGTGTAACAGGAATGAGTGTATAGTTCGCCAATAAACTCAGATTAGATCCATAACTGGTCGAACTAAAATCAAAAGCACTTCCATTGAGTGTCCACCCATTAAAAGTATATCCACTTAAACTAGGATCACTGGGTGCAGTGCTCCCTTCATAAGGGAAATAAGGCTGAACACCAACAGCACTGCCCCCATTTGAATCACAAGTAATCATCTTGAGTGGATACCTTAAATACGGTCTCCCCTCATTAAACAAAGGATGTATCACCCAAGCATCATCAAAGTCATAATTCACATATGAACTTTGTAGAAGAGCATCATTTGAACTCAGAGGACTTAAGACAGAACTACTAAAACCTAAACCATCAATATAATAAGCATTTGTGATGGAAACTGTTTGTGCAATACTGGTATCAAATAAAGCTTCAGGTGTTATGTTTGTTGTTGTTTGATCATCAAAATTTGTTTCAATTAATACTTGATCTAAGTCGATTTCCCATACAACAACATTTGCAGCAAATCCACTAAATACATATTGTGATTGAAGATCATGTGTACCCACTATTATTGCATTGCTCGTCACATTTACAGCTGTTATTTTATCTATTAATAAATCCCCAAAGATACCCCCAATATTATCTTTGCTGGTATACGTTCCTTTAGTTGAGATCTTTGATATTTCTAGAGACTCAAGTGTTGAATAATCGGTGTCACTTGATGTCGCTATGCCCATAAGGCCACCAAGATGAGATCCTCCATTGACAATGACATCTACATGAATGTTGGAAGTAGTATTGGTTTGATTTGGGAGTATCAAATACTTACCGACCAAACCACCAATATAATGTTCTCCTGTAGAATCAATTCTTGATCGATCAATAATGATGTTTGTAAAGGTAGTATCTGTGGCACTTCCTACCAGTAAACCAATATTTGATTGTAGAAAATCAGTTCCTACCGTTGTAGAAAATTCATCAATCTTTAAGTCATGGATACTAGCCCCAACAGTACTAGTAAAGAAACCAATGTTTAGAACTGAATGATTATCAACTAAATTAATATGATAATTACTTAGTGTATATCCATTCCCATCAAAGTCACCCGTAAAGTTAACAAAAGGTGAAACAGTCAGTGTAGATAAATCAATATCATTCATGAGTTCATAATCAAGATTCATATTAGTAATTGCATTTATATCCGCAACAGTACTTATTGGTATAGGACCAGACGCATATATCTTTTCCTGATACACAAAAATACTTACTCCTAGAATAAGACTATAGACAAAAAGCTTCATTATTTTCATAGGTCTTCCCTCACCCGTTTTTATTATTATAAAATCTACGCCTTTTTATTGATAGATAGATTCCATAATTTATACCTAAACTGGTAGAAATTTGTTAGTACTTTTACCATCCAGGCTGGTAATCACATAATTTACCAGTCTGGCTGGTAAAGAATTGAGATACAAGCTAGGCTTGTAAGAAATATATTTACTATACCTTCCTGAAATCTTTAAAATCCTTAGAGAATGATAAAAAAACCAGTCAAACAATGTAACTGGTTTTTTTGATGTAACTTTTAGATTAGATATTTGACTTATTTAACTTCATATTTATATCGTGCAGAATATGTAACTGGATCTAGATAAAAATTATCTTCTATTTGACCATCAACGATGTAGTACTTAGGCGCAACAGCCTTAATATCAAATATACGATAAACGCGGTAATTATTCCTTTTTTGTTTTGATACTTCTAACTCTTTCTTTGAAAAGAAGAATGAAGTATCTCTATAGTCTTTACTTGATTTTACTTCTATAAAGATTTTTACCAGTTCCCCATTTTTATAATCAACTGATTCAATATCATATCCATAGCTATCAGATTCAGATGCAGACCATTTGATTAAATTACTGCTATCAAGTCCTAATTCTTCTAATCTTTTTTCTTCTAATCTTAATACAAGTTTTTCACCCTTTAATCCAGTCCAGTGTTGTTCTTTAGCACGTTGTATGTAATCAGTCTTCTTAACAATGCGCTCTCTTGTTAACTTCTCATACTTGTTTGGTCTTAGAGCCCCACGAGAGACCATGACTGGCACTTGTGTTAAGTCTCTAAACTCAACAAAATCAGTTTTAAGTGATTCATTAATCTTCTCTAATGCAGTATCAAATGTTGTGATGTTTGTGCTTGGGCTTATAAGCGAAATAACATCGTCATAACTCTTTTCTGCGATATGTTCAATGATTTCATTATATTCATATAAAAGACCAGATAAAGAATGATAGAAGTCATCTTCATTAAAACTTTCAACATCATACCTTTTCGAAATGATTGTTGTCTTTATATATCCTTTTGCTAAACTGCTGATATTCTCACCAAGATCCATCCTATCAGTTGAAAATCCATACCTTTGAATAAACTCTTTCTTTAACTCTTCTTGAAAGTATTCAACAGTACTTTGTATAACTTTATCCATTTCTCTAGTTTTTAGTTCCATCTTCATAAAGTTGGTAATACCTTGACTTAAGGTAAGATAGAAAGCATTCCCTAGTTTATTGAACAACAAGACAATATATATTCCCTTTTGTGGGGATGGACTAATACTTGGATTAGTAGATAACAAACAGATCCAAGGCACATCAGCATAATTACCTTGGCCTACAGATGGTTTTACCGCAATCCCATCTAGATCAACTTGTCTTTTGATATCTTCTACCATCTCAACATTTATAAGCTTGTAATATTCAGAGAAACTACTTAGTTCGCTTTTAAATGTTTTTGGCTTTTCTATAGCTAACTTTATTAACAATTCTTTAAAACTCATATGTTCACCTATTGTCTTTCTCTTTAAATTCTAAATCCTAAACTCAAAGTAATACCGATCTACAAATTTCATATCTTCAGCTTCTAACAAACTCATTTTGTAGTTGTCTTCGACAATCTCTTTTAATATTTGATTCCGTTCTTTTAATTTATCGATGAATTGTTTTGAAATGGTATTGTTGCTTTTGCTGGAATTTCTACTTTTGGAAGTAATGACTAGATTCCAAATATCATCACTGTACATAAACGACCAAGGAATCACATGATCAATACTGATATCATTGGGATCCAAGACTTCGTCTGTGTAGAAATCTTTTACGATTCCATCAGGAAACTGTTTAAGTAATGCTTGTTTAAATTTTGCCAAACTGTTTCGCCTAATCTTCTCTTCCGATATCCCTTTTACTTTCATCGCAATTCTTGGGCTGGTGTTAAATTTCTCTAAAAGTTGTGCCCATCGATAATTTAGAAGTTGAGATAATACAAATGCATGATCTTTTAGTAGATAAATTTGTTCTCTAGTAAATGTGACAGTTCTTTTCGTTAAATCTAATCCGTAAAGGTTTATGTTTTCTCCATTTGCTTTTAAGAAGCGATGACTCACATCGCTTTTTAATGTCACACTTGTTTTAGTAATGAAATTTTCATACTTAATTCCATCTAGTAAAAAGGTTTTTAACGCATCATCAAACCAAATTGGTAAAGTGCTGTTTGTTTCTTTTTGATAATGCTCAATCATTTCTTCAACAATCTTTTGGATGATCGGCTTGCTTTTCGCAGGACCTTGGTACAACTTAAAAAAGTAAGTTTGATTCCAATAATACTTAAGAATCTTCTCACTGATAGAATTGAATTGAATATCAATCAAACTACCAAAAGGTTCATTCATCTCATGACAAATTTCTACAAGCGCTCTTCCCCAAGCTAACTTGTAGGTATTCTCATTATTCATCCCATCGATGATTTTTAACCAATCTTCAATATATGGATGCATTCCCCACCCGTATCCTTTATTTCTCTTCCACACTCACTAAATAGTAGTGTTTCTCAAACTTACCATTCTTAATGGCTTTAATCCCTTGAGCCATATTAATCTCTGCTTGAGAGATATTGTAAATCTCTTTGAGTTTATCTATAACTTCTTGAAGATCTGCAAGTTCAGATAATAAGTCTTTCTTATTA
>CAZHIG010000094.1:0-4309 GCA_964532705.1 uncultured Erysipelotrichaceae bacterium | reverse complement strand
AATGAGGTAAACCTATGTTAAGCAGCCTATCCATCATCTTACTTTTTGGTTTCTTATTGAGTGGTCTTCTCAATAAGTTTAAATTACCAGGCATTATTGGAATGTTAATGGCGGGGATGATTTTAGGTCCCTATGGGCTTAATTTAATCCATCCTTCAATCTTAAGCATTTCAAAAGAACTCAGACAAATTGCATTGGTAATTATCTTGCTTAGAGCGGGTTTAGCGATGGACATTCAAGATTTAAAAGCCATTGGACTACCTGCCTTATTTATGACCTTTGTCCCTGCAAGTTTTGAACTAGTTGCGATCATGTTGTTGGCACCTCTACTACTAGGTTTAAGTTTACTGGATGCAGCATTGCTTGGAGCCATCTTGGCCGCTGTTTCACCCGCTATTGTTATCCCTAGAATGCTTAAATTATTAGAAGATCCTAAAGTATCCAATAAGCAAATTCCACATCTCATCATGGCAGGTTCGTCTGTTGATGATGTTTATGTCATCGTTGTTTTTACAGCTCTTCTTTCTTTATCCCTTGGCAATTCTGTCAGCATCATCCAATTTCTCAATGTTCCATTTGCGATTATTCTTGGAATCCTTGTTGGGGCAATCATCGGAGTTGGATCGGTCATCTTTTTTAAACGTTTTCATATTCGTGATACCGTTAAAGTCTTGATCTTGCTTTCACTTTCCTTTTTATTCGTGGATTTTGAAAATAAATATGGAAAAGTATTCCCATTCTCTGCTTACATTGCAGTCATTTCAATGGGCGCAATCATTCTGCATAAATATGGTGTTTTGGCCCAACGCATTTCTCTTAAATTCAACAAGGCCTGGGTAGCATCTGAGTTATTACTTTTTGTTCTTGTGGGTTCTAGTGTCGATCTATCCTTACTTTCAAACATAGGACTTAACAGCATAGTTTTAGTTGTACTAGCGCTTGTCGTACGATCCATAGGGGTCTTTATCTCACTACTACCGTCTCAATTTAACATAAAGGAAAAAATCTACATCATTTTCTCATATCTACCTAAAGCCACCGTTCAAGCGGCGATTGGTGGGATACCACTTAGCCTAGGTATAGCTTCAGGTTCAAAAATTCTAGCGGTCTCAGTACTTGCAATCTTGATTACAGCCCCTATTGGCGCAAGCTTAATGGACCATAGTTTATTCTTAATTCATAAAAAAGAAGCCTAACGGCTTCTAATTTTTTGGGATAGACCATACATACTCATATGGGCTTAGGGTCAATGAATTCCAATTGAGGTCAAAACTTCTTCCTTGAATGAGGTCTTCATAATGTTGATTTGAAAGTACTTGTCTTAGATGTTGAGTCGATATACATTGTGTTACTTCAGAAAAGTTAAAGAGCGCAAAAAAGGTTTTATTCTTATGACGTCTTACTAAACACAAGACAGAGTTATTATCTACATCAAGCGCATATTGAATGGTTTGACCAGCAAGATATGGCAACTTCTTACGTAAAGCAATCAACTGCTTTAAGCTTTGAAAGACTTCAAATTCAAAAGTTCCTTGAATATCTTTCTTCTTAGCACGTTTCCAATCAAAGAAAGGACGGTGAACCCAGCGACCTTCTGGTGCTTTTGCTGGATCATCTTTATAACTTTGATCATTTAATGTCGCAATTTCATCCCCAGAGTAAATGAGTGGAAATCCACGGTAACTCAAGATCAGCGCATGCGCTAAATTAATCCTACGTACAGCTTCATATTGACGATAAGATTCTTTAAGTTCAATGGCTTTCTCCAAACCTAATAAACTTGCTAAAGTACCATTGGTACGGGCATCCTGAGTAATAGGATTGTATTGATAATCTTCACCTTTACTAAAAGAGCCTGGATAATTACCATTATAGAAATGGATAAGGAATTGCTTATGCTGATAAGGGTCTTGACCAAAAGAACGTATCGCATCATTATTGAAGCCCCATCCAATATCATCATGACATCTTACATAATTCATCCAAGTTCCACGTTGTGGGATTTGGAAACGGTTCGCATCAATACTAAGAAGTCTTACATCTCTTGTTGCAAAGGCATTATAAACATCCACCATTAAGTTGGCGTTATACATGATTTCGCATTCTGGTGCTGTATCAGATCCAAAGTACTTCACGATTTCTTCAGGTTCAACGATCGCTTCACCCAAGAGTGCTAGCGATGGACAAACCTCTTCTTTAATCAAATTAAACAAACGCATTAAATCATGAATCGGTTCTAGATTTCGACAACTTGTATCGACTTCTTTCCACATAAAGGGAATTGCATCTAAACGAATCATATTGACCCCAATGTTGGCAAGATACAACAAAGTATCCGTCATTCCATTGAACACTTTAGGATTCTTAAAGTTTAAATCCCATTGGAAGTCAGAAAATGAAGTAAATACGTATTTCTTGATTTCCGGATAATACGTGAAGTTCCCAGGGCATTTATCCGGTAAGACTTCAGGGACCGTTCGATTAAAACGGTTTGGCATTTCATCGGTATCAAACATGATGAAATAGTTTTGAAGTTCTTGATCCCCATCAAGCGCTAAACGTGCCCATTCATGTTCTTTTGCAACATGATTGATCACATAATCGATACAAATATAAATGTCATTTTTACGATAGACATCCAATAACTTTACAAAATCTTCATCACTGCCTAAACGAGGATCTACTTTACGATAGTTTTCTACCGCATAGCCTCCATCATTCTCCCCATCTCTAGGTTTGAGTAAAGGCATAAGATGTATAAAAGTAATACCTAATTCTTTAAAATAATCAACTTTCTTGGTTAAGGTTTTCATGTCTTGGGAAAATAAATCAATGTATAATGTCATCCCAACAATATTTTGACTGAAGTACCAATTCTTTTGTTTATTGTCTAAATCGATGAGTTCAGGTTTACGTGATTTTTTTGCTTTCTCCATTAACTCAAAAAGTTGATTCAGTTCTTCACGAGCACCTACACCATAAACTTTTAAATATAAAGTTTCAATTTGTTGAAGATTCGTCATTAAAACTCACCAAAAGTATTTAACACATCGATTTGACTTGCAAGTGACCCAATCGCACCTTTTTTGGTGGTTGCGATGGCTCCACAAGCATTCGCAAACTTCGCATAGATCAATAACTCATCTATTGTATAAACATCTAAAGGTTTAGGATTCTCCATAATCTTGCTTAAGAAAGCTCCAAAGAATCCATCGCCAGCGCCTGTTGTATCTACCGCACTGACTTTAAACGCCTCAACCCGTTTAAATTCATTTTTATATACCACTGCACTACCATTGGCTCCATAGGTCACCAATAGGATTTGAATCGGATATTTCCCAAGCAATATTTTTGATGCTTTTTCACGATCTTTTTCATCGGTTAAAAATTCCAGTTCCTCTTCAGAAACTTTAACGATATCCGCATACTCCATGCCTTTTAAAATTTGAGTCTTCGCATCGTTTAGATCAGCCCAAAGAAGTTCTCTTAAGTTTGGATCATAACTGACGGTTTTGCCTTGCTGTTTCGCATATGCCAAGAGCTCAAACGATGTTGTGCGAGAAGGTTCATCACTCATTGATACCGATCCGATATGAAAGATATCAGCTTCATCAATTTTTTGTTTAAAAATAGGATGCATGGAGATCATCACATCTGCCCCATTTTTACGATAAAAACTAAACGAGCGCTCTCCATTTTCGCCAAGATTGACCATCGCTAAAGTCGTTAAGTAGTCCTTACTAAAAAGTAAGCCTTCTGTATCCACATTCTTTTGGTCTAAAACATCTTTTAAGAAATGCCCAAAATGGTCATCACCCACTTGCCCAATAAAACTAGCTTCTTGTTTAAGATTTACTAAAGCAACTGCTACATTGGCAGGCGCTCCCCCTGGGTTAAACTCAGATACAGGATATCCTTTATCAGAAACACCATAGGGTGTCACATCAATCAATAATTCACCAAATCCACAAAGTTTCATAACATTCCTACCCAGCACTGCTGTGCTTTTATTTAAATCACTGAAATCTAAGTGATTTATACATTAAATATTTTAACTGAAAGCGTTTACTATATACAATAACATATTGGTTGGTATCGTTTTCATTTAAATACTCATTATCGTCAAAAATCCAAAAAAAGAGTAGAATAAGCTCAATGAGCACCATCAATGAAGTTGCTGCCCGCGCCAAAGTATCAGTAGCAACTGTTTCAAGAGTCATTAACGAAATGCCTAATGTTTCTGCAAAAACAAAAGACAAAGTACTAAAGGCTATCGAAGAGTTAAAGTATCAACCTAACGCAATGGGAT
>CAZHIG010000093.1:0-4360 GCA_964532705.1 uncultured Erysipelotrichaceae bacterium | reverse complement strand
ATTTCTTAACGGTTAACAATGAAGATTTTTCAGCCACTCACTTGGTCGGTAATCTTCCTTACTACATCACAACCCCCATACTATTTCATGTCTTAGAGGATCTGCCCCAAATTGAGATGATGACAATCATGGTTCAAAAAGAAGTGGCAGATCGTTTTTCAGCCTCCGTAAATACGAAAGACTACAATGCGCTCAGCATCATTCTTAATACCTTATGTGAAGTTAAGTGGGCGATGAAAGTGTCTCCCCATGTCTTTGTGCCTAAACCCAATGTGGATTCAGCTGTGGTTACACTCAAAAGAAGAGCAGGCGTTAATGCGAAAGACTTAGAAGATTACTTTAAGTTTGTGAAAAAGGCATTTACACAACGAAGAAAGACTTTATCCAATAATCTTAAAGACTATCCTAACTTAGGATTAGTTCTACAAGAGATGAAACTCTCACCCAGCATTCGTGCAGAAGCTTTGACTAGAGATCAGTTTGAAGAGCTGTACCGGAGGCTCTCATGAAACTAAAAGCGTATGCAAAAGTCAATTTAGGCTTAAAAATAGTGGGTAAGAATGCGCAAGGCTACCACGATTTAGAATCCATCTTTATTCCCATTAAACTTCATGATGACTTAATTGTGCATCCATTTCCGGTGATGCGTTTTGTGGTTCATCCTAATTACCGTATTGCCCCTGAGAAGAATACGGTCTTAAAAATGGTAGAAGTCTTACGAGAAAAATATAAATTTACTGAGAATTTTTCCATCACTTTATATAAACACATCCCCTCACAAGCTGGTTTAGGGGGAGGAAGTGCGGATGCGGCAACCATTCTAAACTATCTCAATGATTATTTTGGATGGAACTTAAGTGTTCAAGAAAAAATAGATTTAGCGAAGCAAGTAGGCGCAGATGTGCCATTTTGTACCTTTAATGTGCCCGCCTTTGTTTCTGGAATCGGGGATCAGCTCGATTTCTTTGGATTTGCGTCCAATGCCCATTTAATTCTTGTGCAAGCGAGAAAAGGGGTCAGTACTAAATTGGCTTTTTCAAATCTAAACTATGAAAAACTAAAAGCAAAAGACATGAGAGCTGTTCAAAAAGCCCTCATCGAAAACAATATGCATGACTTAAATGAAAGTGTCATCAATGATCTAGAAGGGGTTGCGATTGAACTGGTGCCAGAGATTCAAGAACTCAAAGATCAACTTAAAGCTTTGGGCTGTTCAGTGGTTTCAATGAGTGGCAGTGGTTCAGTGGTTGTGGGTTTGAGTGAAGATTCTAAGATCATTGATGCTTGTTATGAGCATTTCAAAGGGAAAGTGCGTTTTCTAAAGAAAACGCAATTCTACCTAGGCTGATTATTTGTTAGAATAGAGGCGGGAGAAAATCAATGAGAAGTGCAATTATACTCGCAGCTGGAAAAGGCACACGGATGAAATCCGAGATGCCTAAAGTGATGCATCCTATTTTAAGTGAACCCATGATTGTCCACATCACCAGTCATTTAAAGAAAGTTCATGTAGATCAAAATATTGTGGTGATTGGTCATCAAGGTGAAGTGATTCAAGACTGTTTAAAGGACAGTGTTTCATATGCTTGGCAAAAAGAACAATTGGGTACTGGTCATGCAGTTTTGCAAACCTTACCCATTTTAAATGAAAAAGGGGACACCATTCTTTTGTATGGAGATGTACCCTGCATTCAATCCTCTACCATGGAAAACATCTTTACACTCAATCAAGATTTTGACATGACCATTCTTACCGCCAAAGTGGAAGATCCTGCCAAGTATGGTCGCATCGTAAGAGATATGCAAGGCAATATCGCTAAGATTGTTGAATACAAAGATTGTACAGAAGATCAAAAACTAATCCAAGAAATCAATACCGGTATTTATTGTTTTAAGAATGAAGCTTTACATCATTATTTAAACAAACTTGAAAACAACAATGCGGCTCATGAATACTACTTAACCGACTTGGTGGATATCCTTGTTCAAGAAGGACTAAAAGTTCAAGGGATTGAAATTGAAGATGTTGAAGAAGTTCAAGGGGTTAATGATCGTTTAGATTTGGCGAAAGCTTCAAAATGGATTCAAAGAAAAATCAATTCCGATTGGATGAAAGAAGGGGTTACCTTCATTGATCCTGAGCTTAGTTTTATTTCACTGAATACACAGTTAGGACAGGATGTTACCATTTATCCCAATGTATATTGTGAGAAAAACAATGTGATTGGAAGTCATGTAACACTTTTACCCAATACCTTCATCTCAAATGCCACCATTGGCCATCATGTAAAGATTGATGCTTCACGCATTACCGATTCTGAAGTAGGCAATGAAGTCAACATTGGACCGTATGCGCATCTTAGAGAACATTGCATCATCGCTGATAAAAATCGAATTGGTAACTTTGTGGAAATGAAGAAAACACAATTTGGTTATGATTCGCGCTGCGCACATCTTTCTTACTTAGGAGATAGTATTGTTGGATCTAAAGTAAATATTGGCTGTGGGGTTGTGACGGTCAATTACGATGGTAAAAACAAACACCAAACCATCATTCAAGATGGTGCCTTTATTGGATCGAATGTAAATTTGATTGCACCGATTCAAGTGGGAGTCAATGCGGTGGTAGCGGCAGGTTCTACCATATATGAAAATGTTAATGATGCGGATATGGCGATTGCCCGTTCACAACAAGTGAACAAGCAAGGCTATGGCGCACGTTATAAAGAAAAGAGTAAGAAATAGGAGCACACATGAAAGACATTATCGTATTCGCTTTATCATCAAGCATTGAATTGGCCGATGAAATATGTGCGACTCTAGGCATAGAACGAGGTCAAATCTCCGTTCATCATTTTGCCGATGGTGAAATCATTGTAGAACCTCTAGAATCTGTACGTGGAAAACATGTTTTCTTGGTTCAATCGACTTCTGCCCCTGTTTCAGAAACCCTTATGGAAGTATTGATTGCGCTTGATGCGTGTAAGCGCGCATCTGCAGACAACATTACGGTTGTTATGCCTTATTTTGGTTACGCAAGACAAGATCGTAAAGCGAGAGCTCGTCAACCCATTACTGCAAAACTGGTTGCAGACTTGATTCAAACCGCGGGTGCAGATCGTGTTATTACACTTGATCTTCATGCGCCTCAAATTCAAGGTTTCTTCAACATTCCAACCGATGATTTAACAGCGGTTTCAATGTTGGGTCAATACTTTAGAAGTAAGAAATTTACAAACGAAGTCGTGGTAGTCTCACCTGATCATGGGGGGGCAACCCGTGCAAGAAGACTTTCTGATACACTGCCAAATTCAACGATTGCCATTATTGATAAACGCCGCACTAAACCCAATGTGGCAGAAGCCATGAATCTCATTGGGGATGTTGAAGGGAAGACAGCGATTATTGTCGATGACATCATCGATACCGGTGGAACCATCATGAGTGGTGTAAAGATGTTGTATGAAAAAGGGGCTAAAGAAGTTTATTGTGCGTGTTCACATGGTATTTTCTCAGGATCTGCAATTGAGCGTATTCATGATACCCCTGTGAAAGAAGTGGTTGTGACGAACTCGATTGCGCTATCTGAAGCGACAAAGAACGAAGCTAAGATTAAACAAATCTCCATTGGATATATGTTGGCACGTACCATTCAAGCGATTCAACAACATACCCCGGTTTCTGAAATGTATAAAATGTTTAATGAGGAAGAAGCAAACTAAACCCACTCAGTGGGTTTTTGTTTGAATTAAAGCTTTGCTTTGTGTATGATTGCTTCTATGAATACAGGTAAACTTGCTTTAATTTTTACGACCCTTATTTGGGGGATCTCATTTAGTGCTGTTGAGATGGCACTCAATGCAGGCTGGACACCCTTTATGCTTTTGGGCATTCGAGGATTATTGGCTGGATCATTTCTGTTGTTGTTTAGTTTTCAAAAGAAATTTTGGAGAAATAAGGCTTTGATGCGAGATGGCATGATTGCGGGTTTTTTTCTATCCTTTGGAATGATTCTTCAAACCTTTGGTCAACAAGCTTCTTCTGTCCAAAATGCTTCATTTATTACGGTGATGTATGTGGTTTTTGTGCCCCTTATTTTATGGAAGAAACACAAATTAAGTAAATCTTTAATGTTCGCAATTGTGTTGGCTGTAATGGGCACAGCTTTCCTAAGCTTAGATGAGAACTTTTCAGTGAATGTAGGAGACTTACTCCTTTTAGCCTGTGCCTATTTATTTGCGATTCACATTATCTTTATGTCGAGTCTTTCGAAATACAAAGATCCACTTTCAGCGACCACCATCCAATCTTTTACGATGGCTATCATTTCTTTAAGTTTTGCTGGATTTGGGGGTGAAAG
>CAZHIG010000092.1:0-4374 GCA_964532705.1 uncultured Erysipelotrichaceae bacterium | reverse complement strand
TCACAAAAGGCAAACCTTTTGTGAAATCCTAGGAAATCTTTCAATGCTTGCGAATCTAGTCATTAAGAACTACATTCATTGCTTATGAGTCATTACTTTATATACTTATTAAAATACTTTAATTTTGAAGTATTTTAATCTATTATTAAAGTAATAACCAATATACTGAGGGTCATCTATGGAAATCTATAAACAACTAAGTCAATATCCTGTGTTTTCGATCGAAACACTTTTAATATTTTACACCAATCCTAAATCAGCTTATTCGATGCTTTATCGACTGCTTAAGAAAGGTTTGATCAAAAAGATTCGTCATAATTGTTATTCACCCATTAATCTTTCTACAGGTGAGGTAATGGCTTCGAAATATCAAATTGCATGTGCAATCAATGATAGCTGTTATTTGTCACATCACTCAGCCCTTGAATATTATGGATATACGAATCAAGTGTTTAATGAAATATATGTTTCATCAAATACTAAATTCAATGATTTTGAATTTGAACACATTGCTTATAAATGCATACAGTCAAAAAGCAGTTTAGGCATTGAAAGGATTAAGTATGCGAATCGTATCAGCATTACAGACCTCGAGCGTACCATCATTGATACCATCAAAGACTTGAATAAAATAACTGGTCTTGAAGAATGTATGAAGTCGCTCAAAATGATTCCATATCTAGACGAGTCTAAACTTAAAGTATATTTAGATGATTACAATATCCAAGGGCTCTACCAAAAGGCAGGTTTTATTTTAGAGCACTATCAAAAGGAGCTACAACTTTCCGACCTGTTTATTCAATACTGTAAAGATAAAGTAGGTAAGAGTACTCGATATTTGGTGAGCGAGTCAGAAGTCAGTGGTTATTACAATAAAGCATGGCGTATTGTCGTTCCTAAAAGTATGCTTAAGTATGAATTTTCAGAGGACATTGATGCTTAACTTAGACCCTAATTTTGTGAGAGTTAAGGCAAATGAATATGGTTTTTCTAGAGATACATTAGAGAAAGTACTTAGACTCGCAGATATTTTATATTTTGTGAATACACATCCTGTGCTTTCAAAGCGGCTTGCACTTAAAGGCGGCACTGCCATCAATTTTACCATCTTAAATTTACCGAGACTTTCAGTAGATATCGATCTTGATTATCGAATCAATGTGAGTAAAGATGAAATGTTGATACAAAGAGAAGAAATCAATGTCATCTTAGACCAATACATGTCATCACAAAAATACGATAAAGATCGCAGATCTAAACTCACGCACAGTTTAGATTCTTGGGTATTCACTTATACAGGAATCAGTGGCAACAAAGATAACCTCAAAATTGAAATCAACTACTCCCTTCGTGCCCACATCCTTGAGATTGAACATAGAGAAATCCTACATGAACTTATCCAACAAGAGTCTAAAATTGCGGTAGTTGCTTCAATAGAACTGTTTGCTAGTAAAATCGTTGCCCTTCTTAACAGAGCAGCTACAAGAGATTTGTATGATGTATGGAAGTTATACAAAAGTTCCATCTATCAGTTTCATGATCATGCGTTGTTAAGAAAATGTGTCATATTCTATGCATGTATATCATCCACTCATTCTGCTATTAATCTAAGCTTAGATTCTATTGATTCTATAAATGTCAAAAAGGTAAAGATAGAACTATTGCCTGTCTTATCTAAAAATGATGATTTTGAGCTAGAACATGTTCAAAGTCAAGTTAAAGAATTTATCGCTTCACTTTTCTTTTTAACAAAAGAGGAAGATGCATTCATTATTGAGTTTATTAAAGGACATTATCATCCTGAACTTTTGTTTACGGATCCAAGCATTCTCGAAAGAATTAAGAATCATCCTATGGTTTTATGGAAAACAGGGAATTTCGTAAAAATATAAAAGAACTCTAATGACATATGACCTTAATCAACAAGAAGAAGCATTGAAGTTGATTCATGTGCTTAAGGAAGAAGGCTTCTTAACTGAGGCGTATGATCGATATACGATTCATGATGAAAAGTATATTGGCTTTAAGGGGATACCCTATCATCATTTGTTGTATTTCTTATATTTCACAAAAGGCAAACCTTTTGTGAAATTCTAGGAAGTCTTTAAATGCTTGCGAATCTAAAGGTAAGAGGAGTAAAGAATACGAAAATATTTAAATATAATTCGGTAATTATAGTAAATTACCGAATATAATATGATTATGATGAAGACAACTATTATCTTTAAAAAGAAATTTATGAGCCAACTTGAATTACATGAAGAAGGTCTAAGTTACTATAAGACCCAAAAAATGGTACAAGAGGGAATTTTAAAAAAAGCAAGCAAGTCTCAATATGAAGTCATTGATTACAAACAATCCTTTAATGACTATAGCTATATAAAACCGTATGTTAAAGAAGGAATTGTTTGTTTGTTAAGTGCAGCATCTATTTATGGACTGGTGACACATCAACCCATACACCTAGATCTAGCCGTTCCAAACAAGAGCCGTTACCTCAATTTACCAGATTGGCCTAAAATGCAGCTCTATTATTTCACTAAGCATCGATACGAGATTGGCATCGTGAGTATTTTAATAGAAGGTGTAAATGTTTCGATTTATGATATCGAGAAAACAGTATGTGATTTAGTGTCATATCGTACAAAACTGGGAACTGACATCGCCATCGAAGCACTTAAAAACTATCTAAACACGAATAACAGTAACATTAATAAATTAATTGCTTATGCCAAAGAATTGAGGTGTGAAAGAATTATGACTCAGTACTTAGAGGTAATACTAAATTGAACGCAGACTCTATAAAATCGAAAATTAGAAATTTAGCAAAACATAAAAATATAAATACTCAACAAGCACTCACCACTTACATGATTGAGTGCTTTCTTAATCGACTATCTTATTCAAATGCAACAGAAAATTTACTCTTAAAAGGTGGAGTCTTGATGTATGCCTTACTTCAAGATGATTTTACAAGAGGCACAATAGATATAGATTTAATGGTTCACCAAATGCGTATATCTCATGAAAAATTGGTAGAGTATTTTACAGAAATACTGAAAATAGAATTAAATGATGGTGTCGTTTTCGATCTTTCATCTATCCAATTAAAAGCAATTCAACATCAAAAAAAATACCCTGGGTATAGAGTTCAAGCCATTGGAAATATTGAGAAGACAAAGCTTTACCTAAGCTTGGACTTGAGTATTGATGATGTTATTTATCCACAAGTTCAAATATTGGAGTATCCTAGTTTATTTCAACAAAACAAGATTAGACTGTATGCATCTTCAAAAGAATCAATCATCTCTGAGAAACTTCATGGAATTGTCCTGTTTGGAAAAGCGAATTCAAGGGTTAAAGATTTCTATGATATATTCTTGCTCTCATCTCACTTTTCATTTTTAGCATGTGATTTGAAAAAAGCCATTCAGCTTACTTTTAACCACAGAAATACAAAACTACAAGCGGGGGAGATCCTTGACTTAAGGATTTTTAATGATGCTGGTTTTGAACTTAAATGGAGAAATTATGCAAAAATCAAGGGAATAATTGCCCCATTTACATTCAGTGAGATGGTGTATGGTATTTCACTTTTCATCAACCCTATATTTATGAATTCTGTAGAAGTAGAACACTATCATTGGAACCCTGAGACGCGTGAGTGGCACTTGTAGAACGATAAGCATTTGAAAACTTCTTCCAATATAATCGATATCCTTGACCTAGAGCTAGTTCTAGGTCTTATCATGTAAGTAAGCGAGGTATTCATGATGAATGATTTTGTGTTTCAAAATACAACAAAGATTTACTTTGGCACAGACCAACTTAAAAATCTAGGCAATGAAGTTAAACAGTATGGTAAAAGAGTACTCATCACCTATGGAGGTGGATCCATTAAGAAGATGGGTCTATTTGATAAGGTCGTTAAAGAACTTGAAGCAGCAGGTTTAGAATGGTTTGAGTTTGCAGGGATTGAGCCTAATCCAAGAGTAGAATCCGTGAATGCGTGTGCACAACGATGTCGTGATCTAAAAATTGATGTGTTGCTACCAGTTGGTGGAGGGAGCACGATTGATGCGACGAAGGTGATTGCAGCGGCTGTCTATTATGAAGGCGATGCATGGGATTTAGTGATAAAGAAAGCCCCCATCACAAATGCCTTACCGATCGTTACAATCTTAACCTTATCCGCAACTGGAACTGAAATGAACAATGGTGGGGTGATTTCTAAGCTTGATACCAACGAAAAGATTGGGATAGGTCATCCTTTGATGCAACCCAAAGCTTCATTCTTAGATCCTACCAATACCTTCAGTGTCAATGCTTTTCAAACGGCTGCAGGAACAGCCGATATGATGAGTCATATGATTG
>CAZHIG010000091.1:0-4384 GCA_964532705.1 uncultured Erysipelotrichaceae bacterium | reverse complement strand
CATCGATGTTAAGCGTTCGAATAATTCTACATCTTCACCACTTAAGTGCGTTGTTTCATGGGGTTGATAAGTCGTCTCCAAAACATCAAATTCTAAATTTGGTAAACTTGCATCCAACGCATCTTTAGCTTTATAGAGATCAGATGGAGCAACAGTAACTTGAATCTTTCCTTCACTGCTTTCAAGATCAATTAAGTCAACCTCATTCTCAATGAGAATATCCATAATTTTTTCTTCATCGCCATAAGCGAATGACAATAAACCAATGTGGTCATAAAGGTGCGAAACAGATCCGGATACACCCATTTTTGATTTGGATTTAGTAAAACAATTACGAACATCAGAAACAGTACGATTAACATTGTCGGTTAAACAATCCACAATCACAGTGCAGTTTCCAGGTCCAAAGCCTTCATAGCGAACCGCTGTATATTGTTCACCACTGCCACCCTTTGCTTTCTCAATGGCCCGTTTAATGACATCCGAAGTTACTTGAGCTGCTTTCGCTTTTTCAATGATTCTACGCAAAGTAACATTCATTTCAGGGTCAGGAATCCCCGCCTTAGCAGCAATATAAATTTCCTTTCCAAAGCGTGCATACACTTTGGTTTTTGCAGCATTGGTTTTCGCCATTGCCGCTTTTCTAACTTCAAATGCACGTCCCATACGTCACCTCTTTTTACGTTTCTAGTATAGCAAATTAACTTCTAAGTTGAGCTTTAAGATTTTGCGTACACAATTCAATACTACGTTGATAGAACTCAGAAATCTCTTGCTCAGTTAAGGTGTGATCATCCGCTTGATAGACCACTTTTAATGCAATGGATTTTTGATCAGCAGAAATTTTATCACCTTCATACACATCAAAGATATCAATCGATACAACCATATTTTTAGCAGCAGCTCTCAGCTGAGCTTCAAGCGCTTCTGCTTTAACCGATTTATCCAACACAAAAGCATAATCACGTGTTACCGATGGATACTTATTGATTGGACTGAATCTAACTTTAGATTTCTTTAGATCAAATAATGCACTTAAGTTAAGTTCAGCTAAAATAACACTGCTTATTCCTAATGTTTTTGCTTGACTTGGATGAATTTCACCACAATACCCAATTACTTTCTTATCAATCAAAACTTGAACACAGCGTTTTGGATGGAATAAAGCATGATGCTCATCGGCCACAAAACCAACACGATTTCTTTGAATGCCTAAATCATCAAGTAATGATTGAATCATCCCCTTAATCGCATAGTAATCATAGTTAAGCACTTGTTTTTGCCATAGCGATTGGACATTTTGTCCACTTAAAACAAGGGCCAATCTTTCTTGAGATTGTGTAAGTGTATTTAAATTGGTAAATTCAAATATTCCAAAGTCCTTAATTTTATGAGCTTGATTATAAGCGACCACCTCTAAGACTGAAGGTAAGAGTGAATTACGGATGTATTTTCTTTCTTCAGAGATGGGTGAGATTAAAGATGCTGGATGGTCTAAGGGTAAAACACCCATCTGTGTTTTAGACTCATGGACTAGGGTATACGTCATAACTTCATTTAAACCAAAACCAAGCAGTTGACGATGCAGTTGATTGCGCATCTTTTGCGTATGATTATATCCCCCTGCGGTGGCAGGTAAAACGGGTAGAGTTCCATTGCGTTGATCATAGCCAATAAAACGTCCCACCTCTTCAATTAAATCCTCAGCCAACTCGATATCGAGTCGATACGATGGAATTGTACAATGATAAATGCCATTCAGAAGTTCAGGGTTAAAGTGGAGCGATTTGAATGTATCAAAAGCTTTTTGTGGATCCACCTTAATACCCAGTAAATTTTCAATGTGTTCATGACTGACACTGACCGATTTTAGTGAAGCGTCAAAATGCCCATCCATAATTGTTTCTTCAATGTCTTCAGCATCCGCTAGTTCAACGAGTAATCTTAATGCCTCATCCATTGCTTTAAAGGCACTGTAAGGATCTACGCCTTTTTGAAAACGTAATGATGCTTCTGTCATCAAATTCACTCGACGTGAACTGTGACGAATGCTAGAAGGATTAAATTGTGCAGCTTCGATCACGATCGAAGTCGTTGATTCATCAATCTTTGAATCCTCTCCCCCCATAATACCGGCCAAGCCAATGGGCTTTTTATTAGAAGTAATGATCAAATCCTCGGGATGGGCTTGGATTTGAGTGCCATCCAAGGTATAGAAAGCTTCAGTAATATTTTGTTCGACACAAATTTCAGCTTTAGGCAATTTATTGGCATCATAAAAATGTAAAGGTTGCCCTGTTACCAACATCACGTAGTTTGAAATATCGACCACATTGTTGATGGATTTCATGCCAATGGATGACAATGCTTTACTCAACCAATCTGGACTGGGTTTAACCGTTAGTTTCCCGATCTTCTTACCTAGAATGAGGGGACATTTATCCGTCTTAGTCTTAATGATAAGATCTGAAGCTTTGCCTTGTAGATGATAGTCCTTAATCCAAGGTAAGTGAACATCTTTGTGGATCAACGCAGAAACTTCTAACGCTAAGTTAAAAAGAGCTGTAATGTCCGCCCGATTAGGCGTTGGTTTAATATCTAAAATAACATCATCCAGCCCACAATAAGCCAGTGCTTCAACACCGATTGGAGCACTCTCATCCAGCACTTCAATACCAGCTTTTTGGGCATCACTGAGCTGTTTTGGATCAACCCCAAGTTCACTCAATGAACAAATCATCCCTTCAGATTTCTGACCTTTGATGGTTGCTTCTTTAATCACCAACTCAGGTAATACAGAACCCACTTGAGCAACGATTACCTTTTGATCTTTTCTAACATTTGGTGCCCCACATACAATCGATAAAACCCGATCCCCAACATTCACTTTAGTGAGCGATAAGTGATCACTTTCTGGATGTGGACTGCATTCTAGCACTAGTCCCACCACAAGTTGAGTTCCTGATGCTAAGGGTTCAAGACTTTCAACTTCAATTCCAGCTCTTGTTAAAAGATCTGCTAACTCAGATGCAGAAACATCTTTTAAATCAATATACTTACTTAACCATTGATAGCTAACTTTCATTGTGATCTCCTACTCGAATCGCTTGAAGCTTTGTAGAAAGCGCAAGTCGTTGGTATAAAATTGACGAATATCATCGACACCATACTTTAATAAGGCAACACGTTCAACACCCAATCCAAAGGCAAAACCACTGACTTGAGTTGGATCATAACCCGCCATCTTTAAGACATTGGGATGAACCATTCCAGCCCCTAAGATTTCAATCCATCCACTGTGTTTACAGGTTGGACAGCCTTTACCTTCACAAATGTGACAACTCACATCAACTTCAACAGAGGGTTCAGTAAACTGAAAATAAGAAGGTCTTACACGGATGACTCTCGCTTCTCCAAATAAGTGCTTTGCTAAGCTTTCGAGCGTACCCTTTAAATCTGCCAAAGATATTTTTTCAGAGACCACCAAACCTTCAATTTGAATAAATTGATGGGAGTGCGTCGCATCATCATCATCTTTTCGATAAACTTTACCCGGACAAATGACCTTGATGGGTATTTGTCCATTCCCTTTCTCTAAGGTACGGGTTTGAATGGCTGTGGTATGCGTTCTTAAGAGGTATTCAGTATTGATGTAAAAAGTATCCTGCATATCTCTTGCGGGATGATCTTGTGGGATATTGGCTTTTTCAAAATTATAACGATCCAACTCTACTTCAGGGCCTTCTTCAACTGAGTAACCCATTGAAATAAAGAATTGTTCAATCTCTTTTTGAACTAAAGTTAAGGGATGAATGCTGCCTGTTGAAAAAACTTTACCAGGAAGACTTAAATCAATCGCATCCTTTTCTAACTTTTGATTTAAAGCCTTAACTTCTAATTCATCTTCATACGTTTGAACCAGTTTCTCAACTTCTTGCTTGAGCGCATTCACTTTCGCCCCAAAAGAAGGTTTATCCTCATTGGGCAAATCTTTCATATGATTCATTAAAGATGAAATAACCCCCTTTTTAGAAAGGTAGATGTTTCGAATTTCTTGTAGAGCACTTAAATCTTTAACTTCTGTGAGTAAGGTTTTAACCTTCTCTAAAATCTCATGCATACTTTCCATGGTTTCCTCCTAAACATAAAAAAACGATCCTACAGGAACGAAAGATCGCGGTACCATCCTGCTTTGTCAAATTGACACAGCTTAATTGAATCCTGATAACGGAGGATACCGTGAGGGATTAGCTCATCTAAGGGGTGAAATTCATGGAACACTAACAAGTTTCAGCCTAGCTTGTTATCTCTATTGTTTATCCATTACTGAATCCCTTTAAGATTTACTTAGTTATTATAGAAGAATCTATCCTAAGTTTCAAGG
>CAZHIG010000090.1:4133-4419 GCA_964532705.1 uncultured Erysipelotrichaceae bacterium | reverse complement strand
ACATCCAGTCCAAAGAGTAGAATCATTGAAAGGCTAAAGCTTGGGGCTAATACATAAGCCAACTCTGCGCCAATGATTAAAGCATTGATCAAGATGGGTGAAAGTATCGATAGAATCGGTACTTTTTTAATTTGAATGAAGCGAAGTTCAAAGGTTAAAACAGCAGCGATTAATGTTGCAAGCGTACCAAAAATCACATCCATAAAGCCTAAGATGTTTAAGCCCATAAAAGCGCCCAGTAGGTTGGTGATAAAACAACCTAGGGTTAAACCAAGGATGGCAGGGG
>CAZHIG010000090.1:0-4121 GCA_964532705.1 uncultured Erysipelotrichaceae bacterium | reverse complement strand
ATAAGCGGTAAAAGGGTTAAGGCTTCAGAAACACGGACTTGTAGGGTCCCAAACGAAAGAGGAGCTAATACTAAAGAAAGAACGCTGTATAAAGCAGCGATGAGGGCAATTTTAGTGAGGGTTTGAATGTTTTTCATGCGTTTTCTCCAATAAAATGATACCTTGGTATTGTAACTAAAAAGCCCTATGATAAACAAGTTAAGTTTTACGCAACGTACAGAGCTCTTATTGACGGAAACAGTCATGGATAAAATCAAAAAGACAAAGGTCTTACTTTTTGGGGTAGGTGGCGTTGGCTCATTTTGTGCAGAAGCGTTGATTCGTTCTGGTTTTGAACACATCAGTTTAGTAGATTTTGATCGCATTGAGCTTAGCAATTTAAACCGTCAACTCATGACCCATCAACAAAACATTTCACAGCTTAAGGTGGATGTTTTAAAAGAGCGTTTACTAAGCATTAACCCTAATGCAAAGATTGATATTTATCCGATGTATTTTGATTCTGAAGATCAACTGGATTTCTCAAAGTATGATGCCGTTTTGGATGCGATTGATTCCTCAAAATCAAAACTGTTGATTGCCAAGTTGGCTCAAAAACATAATGTGTTTCATGTGATGGCTTTAGGGACAGCTCGAAAACTCAATCCAAGTTTAGTCATTGAGACCAGCTTATTTAAAACCAGTGGGGATCCTTTAGCTCGTATTATGCGTGCCAGTCTTAAGAAGCATCAACTGAAGGATTGTAGAGTGGTAACCTCGACTGAAACAGCCTTGCCCAGCACTTTAGATGAAGAGCGTCAAAGCATTGTGAATGGATCGATGATTTTTGTACCCGCAACGGCTGGATTAAAGATGGCTGCGATGTTGGTAGAATACCTGCGTACACTTTAAGCGTGGTGAGTCTGTGCTATACTAAAAAATAGATAAAGAAGGAATGATATGGAAAAAGATTTACGGATTGCAGTTCTGATTGACGCCGATAATGTCTCAGATAAATATGTCAAAGTGATCTTTGATGAACTCTCAAATCATGGGATTCCCACCTATAAACGAATCTATGGGGATTGGACCAAACCACAACTGGCTCAATGGAAGAATGTGCTTTTGGATTACTCCATTTCACCCATTCAACAATATTCTTATACATCAGGTAAGAATGCGACCGATGCAGCCTTGATCATTGATGCAATGGATATTTTATATTCTCAAAATGTCGATGGTTTCTGTATTGTGTCATCCGATTCTGATTTTACGCGTTTGGCTGCTCGCCTAAGAGAAGCAGGTAAACAAGTCATTGGGATGGGCGAAAAGAAAACCCCCCCTGCTTTTATTGCAGCCTGTGAAAAATTTAAATACTTAGATGTTTTGTATGGCGCATCCTTACCTAAAGAAGAAAGTGTTAAGGTCAATGGTCGTTCAACAGATTTGTTGGTGGATATGCTTAAAACCATCATTACCGAACAATCCGACGATGATGGTTGGGCTTTCTTAGGGGAGATTGGATCGATTTTATCGAAACGGATGCCTGATTTTGATACCCGTAACTATGGTTATCAAAAACTAACCCCTTTGGTGAGTTCGCTTAAAGTCTTTGAAATTCAAAGTCGCAAGACCTCAAATCCTAATATTTCGCATAAATATGTTCGCATTAAACCTGTGGAGTAAGCATGGAAAAACGTTGTTGTTTGGTGGCTGTCTCAAAAGGACAGGACCCGCTTTTTCAAAATCGAATCGAAGAAGTACAAGCTTTAGTCGAGGCCATTGACGACGAGCTTGTTTTTGTACTGACCCAAAATTTAGATAAAGACTTAAATACTTATATTGGGGCTGGAAAAGTTGAAGAGCTCAATCACATCATTGAAGAACATGCCATCGATCGTGTCTTAACTTTAGATGACTTATCAGCATCACAACACAGAAATCTAGAAGCGCTCATCGGCATCACGTTGATTGATCGAACACAACTCATTCTGGAAATTTTTGAAAGTAGAGCCCAAAGTACGGAAGCAAAACTTCAAGTTCAAGTGGCTTATCTTCGATATCTTTTGCCTAGACTTTCCCTAAGAGCTGGGTTTGCGGGTCGTCAACAAGGCGGATCGTTACGCAATAAAGGGGCTGGTGAAAAAGCCATTGCTTTAAAGCTAAGAAGCACCAAGAGTGCTCTTCATCAACTTGAAGAACAGCTCAAAGTCATGGAGAAGAGTCGCGAGACACAAAGAATCTTAAGATCAAAACAAGAAGGCTTTACGGTAGCGATGGTGGGCTATACCAATGCGGGTAAGAGTTCTTTAATGAATGCATTACTTACTGCCATGGGTTTAGAACAGTTTAAATCGGTCGCTGAGAAAAATCGTTTATTTGAAACCATCACGACGGCTTCTCGAGGTCTTAATTATCAAGGTAAAAACATTGTTTTAATTGATACCGTAGGATTTGTTTCTGACTTACCCACTCAGCTCATTAAAGCGTTTAGAAGTACACTTGAGGAAGTTAAACAAGCAGATCTACTCATTCATGTGGTGGATGGTTCGCATCCATCTTATCTACATCAAGAATGGGTTACGGAAGAAACCTTAAGATCGATGGATGTTTCACTGGATAAAGTGCTTAAGGTTTATAATAAAGCCGATCTTTTTAAACAAGAAGGCTTGAGTGTATCCGCCAAAACCGGAGAGGGGGTTTTGGCACTGATTGATCTTATCAATCTCCGATTGGATACGTTAAGGCCTTCAACGGATTTAATCATTCCTTTTGAAGAAATTGAAATCTTAAATGCGATTAAAAAACGATTTAAATCCAGCACCATCCAAGAAGATGAGAATGGCTATTGGGTTCATTTACCTTATGTCATTGATGAAAGTGATCCACTCAATCACTATAGGAGGAAACCATGATCAACAGCACAACACCCAGCATTGAAGGACGTAAAATTCTAGAATACAAAGGCATTGTGGTGGGCGAAGTCGTTGCCGGGGTTAATTTTGTTGCAGACTTTGCGGCCGGTTTAAGCAATATATTTGGCGGTCGTTCAAATTCTTATGAGAATGAACTGATTGAAGCTAGAGAGACTGCGTTTAAAGAAATGAATCACAGGGCTCAAAATTTAGGAGCAAATGCGGTTGTGGGCATCGATATTGATTATGAAGTTTTAGGCGCCAATGGAAACATGTTGATGGTGACGGTGAGTGGAACGGCTGTGGTGCTTGAATAATGGCTTATTTTGATTACAGTGCCACAACACCCATCGACAAACGTGTTCTGGATTATTATGTCGATGTTGAACTGAGTACGTATGGCAATGCCAACTCGGTTCATAAAATTGGTCAAGAAGCCTTGGCACAAAGCCAAGCGGATTTAAAATGCATCTCTAAACACTTAGGGATTTTAAAAGAAGAATTCATTTTGACTGCTTCAGCGGTTGAATCGAATAATTTAGCCATTAAGGGCAGTGCATTAAAATACCCCCATAAAAAACACATCATCAGCTCTTCCTATGAACATGCCTCTGTGATTGGAGCCATCAGTGCTTTAGGCCCCACTTATGATGTTGATTTTGTCAAGTTAGATAGGCAGGGTTTTTATGATCTAACTTATCTTGAAAGCTTATTTAGAGAAGATACCTTAATGGTCACATTGGTGGCGGTTGATTCAGAAACGGGACTTAGGCAACCTGTAGAGGCAATTGCAGTTCTGTGTCGTAAGCATCAGATCCTTTTTCACTGTGATGCGACTCAAGCGTTGGGTAAAACCAAAATTGACTTTAAGGACATGGATTTGGTATCGATGTCTGCCCATAAAATGTATGGACCAAAAGGGGTTGCTGCACTGATCAAGAAGCAAGGGATAGAACTGGTTCCACTGTTTCATGGAGGTCACAGTTTTACACCCTATCGTTCCTCAACACCTGCAGTTGCGCAACAAGCGGCGTTTAGAAAGGCTTTAGAACTTTCACAAAAATCTCTCAGTGAAAGAATGCATACTGTGTCTAAACTCAATGCTTACGCCAAATTTAAACTTAAAGATCTTCCAAAAGTTCATATTAATTCTACTGATGACTGCATTCCATTTATTCTAAATATCTCCATAGAAGGCTCTAAACCGGATGAAGATCTTTTAAGATT
>CAZHIG010000089.1:0-4607 GCA_964532705.1 uncultured Erysipelotrichaceae bacterium | reverse complement strand
CGACCACCGAAATGATGGATTCACTTCTGTTTTTGATAAAACCTGTTTTTAAAACGATTCCGATGAGTGAACCTGCCATGATTGCAAGTCCATTGATAAGTGTTCCATTCATTTGGATAGTTCCTTTTGATTTAAAATCGGCGACTCTACAACTAAATGACTTTTGCCATTTTTACTAAATTCAATACAAACACTCGAAGCTGGATGAGTGATGCTGTGGTGAATCATTTGAAGCCGTTTGCAATTAAACTTATATTTTGCAAACGTGTTAATTGCATCCATCAATCGATGTGTTTTAAGTATAATATACACGCGACCTTTATCTTTCAATAACCTAAATGATACATTGGCTAAATCTTCTAAATTAAGCTCACCATCAAAATCCATCACATTATCAAAATCAGTGTTTGCTATAAAATATGGCGGATTACAGACAATGACGTCAAACGCATTTGTGCTTTCATAGTCCTGAACTCTACAGACTAAAAATTGACAAGATAAATCGTTAATGATTGCATTTTCTTTTGCTAATTGTATGGCTGATGTATCAATGTCTAACCCAATCACAGATTTCCGTGTATACGTTTGCGCGATTAAGGCCAGTACACCATTATTGGTTCCAACATCTAAAACAAAGTCTGATTTTCTTATATTCATAAACTTTGCTAAATGAAGGGTATCTGAAGTCATCGTATATCGATCATAATCTTGCAATAGTCGTAAGTTTGGATTTTGAACAAAATCTTCTTTAATCAACTTGCACTCTCCGGTTTGATTGCATAACTTAACTCAAACCAAAAGGTTGAACCTTCATTAACTTTACTTATGACGCCAAAATGGACATGATGATTTTTTAAAATGGCAGACGCAATGGACAAACCTAAACCTGTTCCTTCAGAATTGCGACGATGGTGCTTATCTATTTTGAAATACCGATCCCAGATATATGGTAAGTCTTCTTCAGAAATGCCAAGTCCATGATCGATCACTTCAACCCTAACACCATCACTCTGTGTCAAAATCTGAAAAATTAATAACTTATCCTGACCTACAAACTTAATGGCATTGGTAATAAAGTTTAATAAAACCTGTTTGATTTTAAGTGCATCTCCTAGAACAAGAACTTCATCAGGTGCAAAAAACTCATACCTGATCCCTTTCTTATCCAACAATGCTGTGACCATATCTATGCTTTGTTTAAAAAGCTCTGTAATATCAAAAGGTTGAATATTGATCGACAAAACATTTGAACGCAGTTGAGAAAGTTGGGTCATATCAGACGCTAAATGATCTAAATGATCCACTTCAGTTAAAATGACATTTAAGTGTTCTTCACGCTTTTCCTTGTTGTTACCACTTAAATCTCTGATCATCTCTGCATAGGCTTTAATCATGGTTAAAGGGGTCTTAATATCGTGAGATACATTAGCAATCAAATCCCTTCTTAAATCATCCATTTTCTTTAATTCAACCGTGGTTTGGTTAAGGGTATTGGCTAAGTCTGTGATTTCAGTAAACTCACCTGCATCAAAACGCACATCATAATTACCGTCTGCCAACTCTAAGGCACTTTTCTTCATTTTCACAATGGGAGTAGCAATTCTTCTAGAGATGAAAAGTGAAACCAAGGTAAATAAAACAAAGACAATCAATGTTACAACAATAAATTGGTTTTGTAAGATGGTCGTTGTTGAATCAAGTGGCAATAAGGGTGAATTAAGCAAAATATAGTAATTGCCAAAGGATGCAAGAACTTTCTTTCCATAAATCAACATGTCTTGTTGTAAAACAGTGTTCTTAATGGTAATCGAAAACGTATTGGTCTCAGAAACATCAAGCAACTTTATGTACTCATTTACTTTTTGAGATAAACCGATCGTTCGATCATTTAAAACACAGGCCATCCCTAAAGCATCTACTTGATAAAGTAAATCCCCTTTTTGGTTATAAACCAAACCACAAACACTGTTTTGAACCGCTGTAATTTGAGTTTGATAGCCAAAACCATCCTCTCGAAGACCCGTTTCAATAACCTCGGCAACACCTTCCACTTGTTCAATTTTCATGCTTTCAAATGACGATCCAAGCATTACTACTTGAAACAACCAAAGCATGGCTAAAACACTAACTGTTAAGCTAATGAAATAAAGCCAAATTCTGATGCGGATGTTTTTGAAATCAAACTTCAAATTTATACCCAGTTCCTCTTACCGTTACAATAAACTTTCGATAGTCCTTTAAATTATGACGCAACATTTTAATATGTGTATCAACGGTTCGATCATCTCCAAAATAGGTATAATTCCACACATGTTCCAATAGCACATCACGATGAATGGCTGTATTCTTGTTCATCATTAGATACACTAGTAAGTCAAATTCTTTAGGTGTAATCAATACTTTCTCACCGTCGATGCTGAGTGTTCTTGCATCTACATTGACGTCCAAACCTTCATAAACATAATGTTCTTGAGGTTTTTCTGTATTTCGATCAATAACAACTTTTATGCGAGCCATTAATTCATTGGGGCTAAAGGGTTTAACCACATAATCATCAACACCCAATTCAAAGCCTAACAATTTATCGTATTCTTCATGTCGAGCCGACAACATTATGATGGGGGTCTTTCGAATTCTTAACATCTCTTTACATGTTGTATATCCATCCATTTTAGGCATCATAATGTCTAAAACAACACAGTCAAAAGACATATCTTTATAAATATCAATGGCTTGCATACCATCCTCTGCTTCAAACACTTCAAAACCATGGTGTTTAGCATACTCCTTAACAACTTCTCTAATTTTCAGTTCATCATCAACAATCAGAATTTTTGACATATGTAACTCCTTTTTTAATAGCTTAGACAACAATTGTGACAAGACTATGACAAGTCTTGTTCTATGATTTTGATTTTCTTAACCAAAAGTGTTTTTTCTTTATCAGATACGCCTTCAACAAGAATAAACTGTTGATTTTTTAGCAACGACACAACACTTTGATAAATGTTTGGCATTAAAACTAGATCTAAATCTGATTGTTCATCATAGATCGTGACAAATGCCATCATGCTACCCTGCTTGGTACGATGTGTTTTGATCTTCTTTATCATACCAAATGCCAATTGTGTTTGACTTTGAATACGTATATCACTCAAACGCGTTTCAATCTTAAGCTGTTTCTTAAGTCGGCTAATAGGATGATCGCTCAAATAAAAACCCAATACCATTTTCTCATTTTCCAATCGTTCTAGATATTGATCCGAAACCTCAATTAACGGTAAAGGTTTAATCAAATCAAAGTCAAAAAAACTTGAACCTTGTTTTGGGCTTAACATATCTGCGTATTTAAGCGCATCCTCTAAACTGGCTTTCATCGAAGCACGACTCAGCCTGAATGTATCCATCGCACCAGCATCGATCAGGGCTAGATAATGATTTTTATTTACTTTACGTTGGTTTAAACGAACAATACATGCATGAAAATCTTGGTACTCACCCATTTTATTTTCTTCTAGAATTTCATTGACGGCAACTTGTCCTAAGCCCTTAATCATAATCAAAGGAAGTCTCATACCATGATTTTCAATCGATACTTTTGCTAAACTCTTGCTCACATCAGGTGGATAAATCACAATACCTTTGGCTTTTGCCTCTTGTAAATATTCGAACATCTTGGATTCTGAACCTAAAACCGAGTTTAACAATGCGACATAAAATACCAAAGCATGATTTGCTTTTAAATACGCCATTTGATAAGAAATCATGGCATAGGCTACTGAATGAGATTTATTGAAACCATAATTCGCAAACTTCATAATTAAGGCAAACAAGTCAGTTGCTAACTCTTTTGTATAACCTTTTCCAATACAGCCATTTATAAAAGCTTCAGTCATTTTTTCAAGTTCAACTGAATTCTTTTTACTCATGGCTTTGCGCAATAAGTCTGCTTTAGCTAAACTAAAGCCAGCCATTTGTTGAGCAACTTGCATAATTTGTTCTTGATAGATCATGATGCCATAGGTACTCTTTAAAATCGGCTCAAGATCTGGGTGTAAATACTTAATTTGAGTAGGATTCTTACGTGCATTGAGATAAATAGGAATATTTTCCATTGGACCTGGTCTAAATAAAGCAATGGTAGCCACAATATCATCAAAGTGATTTGCTTGCATTTGTTTAAGCAAGTTTTTCATCCCTTCAGACTCAAGTTGGAATACACCCACGGTATCTACACGACGAATCAGCTCAAGCGTTTTAGGATCGTCAAAAGCTAACTTCAATACATTAAAATCCGGATACCCATGATCGTGTAGATATCTCACCACTTCATCAATAATGCTTAAATTTCTTAAACCTAAGAAATCCATCTTAATCAAACCTAAAGACTCCAAATGTTCCATGGTATATTGGGTCGAAGCCATATCACTTTCCACTTGAATCATCGGAACGACATCACTCAGTTTTCTTGAACTTAAAACAATCCCTGCAGCATGGGTAGAAACATGTCTTGGTAAACCCTCAAGTTTTAAAGCCATCTCATAAACATCTGTATATCGATGATCAGAAGCCAACAATTGTCTAAAACTTAAATTTTGCTCATAAGC
>CAZHIG010000088.1:2500-4611 GCA_964532705.1 uncultured Erysipelotrichaceae bacterium | reverse complement strand
GTGCAAGGAGGACACAGTGAATTTACGTAAGTTATTCGCTTTATTGGCAGTCGCTTCCTTGACTTTAGTGGGCTGCGCTCAAGCAGAACCTGAAGTTGTTGAGGAAGAAATTGTCTTAAAGCTCGCCATCCAAGACGCTGGTTATGGCACCGCACACTGGGAACACATCATCGAAACCTTTGAAGCGGAATACCCCAACGTCACCGTCGAAATGACGGCTAACCCCGACATCGGGACCCTCATCTCAACCTTAGCTCAAGCGGGTAATGACGATGAAATGTTTGATTTAATCCAAGCTTACAGCCCTTACGCTGCTGAAGGATTACTTGAACCTCTAGATGATCTTCTAGACATGCCTCTACCTGACAATCCAGATGTATTGTTAAAAGATGCATTCTTAGAAGGCGTGGACAAGATGATTGTTCCAGAAGCTGATGGTAATATTTACAAATTACCAAAATCAATGTGGTTAGGTGGTTTATTCTACAACACCGCTGTATTCGAAAAATATGGATGGAATACCAATCCACAAAACTGGGAAGAATTCTTAGCTTTAATGGCTGACATCAAAGCTGATGGTTTAAGCCCAATGACCTATGCTGGTATTTATAATTACTTATACTTCACCGTTGGATGGCATAAAGCATTCGAATTGGCTGATGAAGCAGGCGATGCTGCATTCCGTGATGAATTCGTCAATTATGGCGACAACCGTTTTAATAACGAATATATGTTAGCTGTTTACAATAAGATTTATGAATTAGGCGAACTTGGCTACTTTGATGAAGGTGTTGCTGTCTTAGACCACACACAATCTCAAATGCAAGTTATCCAAGAAGAAGCAGCTTTAGTTTCATCTGCCGACTGGATCGACAATGAAATGAAGAGTGCTTATCCTGCTGATGGCTTCACATGGGGCTACATGAGTATTCCTTTTGTTGAAGAAAAAGGCGGAGAAATCTATGTAACAGCTGGTGCTTCTGATTCTTTATCTATCTGGGCTGGAAAATCTGACACTCAAAAAGAATGGGCTAAGAAATTCTTACTCTGGACCTTCACCGATGACGCTCAAAAAGTCACAGCTGAAGCAGCTACAGCATTACCTGCAACTGCTACATTCTACGAAAATGAAGAAAACGTTGCGAACCTTGTTTCTGCTCAAAAAGCCATCTTTGCTTACATCGCAGCAAATAATGTAGTCATCGAATCCAATTATGCTGTTCCACCAGCCAACCTTGATGGTGAACTGATGCAAATGGCAAACACAGAATTTGAAACCAACATTCCTTTGATTTCATTGGCACAAAAAACAGCTGCTGAAGTCTTGGATGCTGCAAACGCATACTACCAACAAGCTGTTGGCCGATAGTACAACGCTTGTCAATAACGCTTAACGGAGTTCGTTAGCGATACCGTAAAAGACCTATCGCTTCTCGCGTGGGTCTTTTACTTCATTAGAAAGAAGGCATTATGAACCGGATTAAACAATTTTTCTCAGATCATCCTAGTGTTGCCAAATACAGCTTTATTTATGGATTTCTAGCGATTCCTTTGGCTTTCTATGTGATCTTCTATCTATTTCCTAATATTTTGTCAGTTTACTACTCCTTTATGAAATGGAGTGGTTTGTCTGATCCGAAGTTTATTGGACTTCAAAATTATACCCGGCTCTTTAAGGATCCTTTCTTCTACAGTTCGTTGATGCATAATTTTGTGTTGATGTTGATGGTACCGATTGTGACTTTAAGCATCGCCCTCATTCTTGCCTTTTTCTTAGCACGTGGTAAATCAAAAAAGCATGATTTGTTTCAAGCTTTATTCTTTGTTCCAAACATTATCTCTTCTGTGGTTATTGGTTTACTTTGGGCATTTATCTACAATGGAGATTTTGGTCTTCTAAATGCCTTGTTGGGATTGTTTGGAATGGATATGGATGGATTTTGGTGGTTGGGTAATATGAATACAGCATTAATGGCTTTGGTTCCAGTTTATGTATGGGTCAATGTTGGATTCTATACTCTAATCTTCACCAATGCAATTAAAGGTATACCAGATTCGCTCTATGAAAATGCAATATTAGAAGGTGCGACAGAAGGTCAAATCTTAAGAAA
>CAZHIG010000088.1:0-2400 GCA_964532705.1 uncultured Erysipelotrichaceae bacterium | reverse complement strand
TGGGCAAGCTTAATTGTTTTACCCCTCATTTGGATTTTCTATGTATCACTTAAAACCAATTATGAATTTTATTTAGATCCTTGGGCTTTACCTGAAAGTCCTCAATTTGGTAACTACATCAATGCGATCGTGACTCTCAATCTAGGACCTGTGTTCCTTAATACCTTGTATTTCGTGTTTGGTGGCGTAATCCTAGGGGTTACCGTAAACACTCTAGCAGCCTATATCCTTACCCGTTTAGAATGGAAGGGTAAGAAGTTTATATTGGGACTCATCATGTTGTCGCTGTTTTTACCAGGAATCAATATTCTTGTGCCTCAATATGTCTTAGCTGTTTTCTTTAAACTTAATAATTCTATTACTGGATTGATATTGTTAATTAATATGGCCCTAAGTGCTTTTGATATCTTACTGATGAGTAGCTTCATGCGTAGCATTCCAAAAGAACTTGAAGAGAGTGCGCGTATAGATGGTGCAAGCATGTTAACCATTTTTTGGAAAATTATTTTCCCACTTTCAATGCCTGGCATCATCACCATTTCAATCTTTAGATTTTTAAATCTTTATAACGATTTTATCAATCCGTTTATTTATCTTACCGATCCAAGTAAACATACAGTCGCAGTCAGTGTTTATTACGCGAATACTGTATTACGTTATACCTCTAATTATGTCACGCTCTTTGCGGCCATCGTTGTATCCCTAGTGCCAACACTGGTGGTATACGCCATTTTCCAAAAACGTGTCGTTGCGGGGGCGACCATTGGGGCTGTCAAAGGCTAGAAGGACACCATCATGAAATTAATACTAATTGGAGCAGGAAACCGTGGCATGGAAACCTATGCGCATTGGGTCAAAGTTAATCATCCTGATGTTCACTTTGTCGCCATGGCTGATCCCAACATTAATAAACGTTTACGTTTTTCTCATGAATATAACGTCCCACTAGACATGTGTTTTGATTCTTGGGAAAAACTACTCGAGCACCAACAACTTGCAGATGCAGCCATTATTGCCACGCAGGACTTTATGCACTATGAACCTGCGATGAAGGCACTTAGCCAAGGCTATCATGTCTTATTAGAGAAACCCATCTCAGGATCAAAGAAAGAACTCATCAATTTACGAGAGCATGCGAAAGCTCAAAAAAGAATACTTTCAATCGCCCATGTTTTAAGATACTCTGATTTCTTTGGTGTGATCAAACACCTCTTAGAAGAGAAAATCATTGGTACTCTAAAAAGCATTCAACATGAAGAAAATATTGCATATTATCACTATGCACATAGTTTTGTAAGAGGGCCTTGGCACCGATCAGATTTAGCTAACCCCATCATTTTAGCGAAAGCTTGCCATGATATGGATCTTATGGCTTGGTATGTAGATTCTAAATGTTTGCGTGTTTCTTCATTTGGAACACAAAATACTTTGATATCAAAAAATAAACCAGAAGCTGCACCTGATCGCTGTGGAAAACATTGCCCACATGCAGCAACATGTCTTTATGAAGTCAACCAACTTTATGCCCAAGAAAAAGCTCAACATTTAGCCAAAATCATCAAAAATGAATATGGAAGTTTGGAGAAAGGTCTTGAACTCTCAGACTATGGTCGCTGTGTCTATACCATGGATAATGATGTGATGGAAACACAAACGACTTTGTTGGAATTTGAAAATGGTGTACATGTCAGTTTTCACCTTAGCGCATTTACAGATGAAATCTCAAGATATCTTCATTTAATGGGCAGTGAAGGAGAAATACGCGGTAATACGTTAACGCGCACAATAACTGTAAAACGCTACGATGAAGATTCAGAAAGAATCATTCAAATTGGTGAATCTGATTCTATGCATGAAGGCGGAGATGCTGGGATCGTAAAAGGTTTCATTGATGAAGTGATCAATAACAACATCGAAGGTGGAAAAACATCGATTGATAAATCCATCATGAGCCACCTCATGTCTCTTGCGGCTGAGCAATCCCGTAAAAGTCATCAAGTCATTGAAATGGATGCCTTTGAGAAGGAGTTTGATCTATGAAACTTGCATTGATTGGAGCAGGTAATCGAATTACTTTCCAATACGCGCTAAATTTAGAAAAGAATTATTCAAATCAAGTTGAGATGGTTGGTGTTTATGACTCCAATTTAACCAGATCAAAAACACTGAGCCAACGTTTAAAGAAACCAATTGCTGTTTACGAAGATGTTGACATGCTTTTAAGTCAAAGCAACTGTGACACAGTGCTTATTGGAACACTCGATGCAACGCATGATTTTTACATCGACAAAGCCATGCGTTTGGGACTCGATGTGATTTGTGAGAAACCTATTACGACGACCGTTGAAAAAGCAAAAATCATATTGAAGGCTGAAGAGGAAAGTCAAAAGAAACTAACCA
>CAZHIG010000087.1:0-4705 GCA_964532705.1 uncultured Erysipelotrichaceae bacterium | reverse complement strand
TGTTTGTCTTTATTGAGTCGATGGACTTCATCTACGATTAGAACGATTTGTTTGGCGATGCGAGCCTGAGCAAAGATCTCATCCAGATCTTTTTTATTTCCTGTGACAGCATTAAACAATATAAATTCAAGATTTAATGATTTCGCACAGATTTCCGCAACACTGGTTTTACCTGAACCAGGAGGCCCAAAGAAAATCATAGAAAAAAGTCGTTTCTCTTCAAGAAATCGATGTAGAATCTTGCCCGAACCAGTGATATGTTCTTGGCCAATGATCTCGTTTAAACTTTGTGGTCTTAAGCGATGGGCTAAAGGGATTTGGAACTCCATTAAACTCATTCTACTATTCTAATGATAGAATGTAAAAGAGGTTTCATTATGCGTGTATTGGTCCAAAGAGTTCATCAAGCATCTTGTACAGTTGATCATCAAGTGGTTGGCAAAATCAACAAAGGTTTTGTGCTTTTTGTTGGGTTTAAACTTGATGATAACTTGGACAATGTAGTAAAGATGGCCTACAAAATCGTCAATGCTCGATTATTTGAAGATGAAAATGGCAAACTTAATCTAAGTGTAGTGGATGTTCAAGGTCAATTACTTTCAATTTCTCAATTTACACTCTATGCGGATACCAAGAAAGGTCATCGGCCTTCCTTTGATCAAGCGGCTAGACCTGATCAAGCGAAAGCGTTGTTTGAAGCTTTTAATCAAGAACTTAGAAAAACACTAAGGATAGAGACAGGGATTTTTCAAGCCCATATGGATATTGATGTTTTGAATGATGGTCCAGTGAGTGTTCTCTATGAGAATTAAGGAGATTTTAAATGATACTAGATGGTAAAAAGGTTGCGAAATCGATTGAAGATGCCTTAACAACGCGTATTGATTCAATAAAGAAAGCTAATAAGAGATGTCCAAAACTAGCTGTAGTGTTGGTTGGGAGTAATCCAGCCAGTTTGAGCTATGTAGCATCTAAAGAGAAAGCTTGTCTTCGAGTAGGGATTCAATCACTTGTGATTCGACTCGAAGAGGATGCGAAGTATGAAGAAGTCCTTAGAAACATTCATCAACTCAATGAAGATTCAACTGTAGATGGGATTTTGATACAACTCCCACTTCCAAAACATTTGGATGCTCAATCATTAATAGAACACCTTGATCCTAGTAAAGATGTGGACGGACTTCATCCAGAGAATGTAGCTAAACTCTACTCACAAAGTAAGGGCTTTATTCCATGTACACCAAAAGGAATCATGTCTTTATTGAAGTATTATGATGTCCCCATCAGTGGTCAAAATGCCGTAGTGATCGGGAGATCGCAACTTGTGGGCAGACCTATTGCCCAGTTATTGCTGAATGAGAATGCAAGTGTTACCGTTTGTCACAGTAAAACTAGAGATGTATCACTGTATACCAAGCAAGCGGATTTGATTGTGGTTGCAATAGGGCAAGCTCATTACCTTAATGCAAGTCATGTGGATAAGAAAGCTTACATTATCGATGTGGGTATCAATCGCGTAGAAAATCGATTGGTTGGAGATTGTGACACAGAAGCTTTAATAGAGAAGTGCTTAGGCATTAGCCCAGTACCTGGAGGTGTGGGACCTTTAACAATTGCCTCACTTTTAGAAAATACCTTGGAAGCCTACTTACTAAAGGAGTGACTATGAGCAACTATGATTTAAACGACATCGTCGAAATGAAGAAAGAACATCCTTGTCATAAATCCAAGCATTGGAAAATTATTCGCATGGGGGCAGATATTAAGATAAAATGTTTAGGTTGCGGGGCAGCCATTATGTTTGATCGCAGTGAGTTTGAGAAAAAACTTAAACGCATTGTTGAGAAAGCCCCAAATGTAGAATAGGAGCACTATGTCACTAACAGCAGGCATTGTTGGACTTCCTAATGTAGGAAAGTCCACTTTATTTAATGCGATTACAAATTCGCAAGTCGAGGCAGCAAATTATCCTTTTGCAACCATTCAACCCAATGTAGGGGTGGTTGAGGTCAAAGACCAAAGGGTTAAAGAACTGGCCTTACGATTTAATTCAAAGAAAACCATTTATACCACTTTTGAGTTTAGAGACATTGCAGGTTTGGTCAAAGGGGCATCACAAGGAGAGGGTTTGGGCAACCAATTTTTATCTCACATACGAGATGTTGATGCAATTGTTCATGTGGTGAGATGTTTTGATGATTCAAGTATTACCCATGTTGAAGGCACTGTTGATCCCTTAAGAGATATTGAAATCATAGATTTAGAACTGATTTTAGCGGATCAACAATCCTTAGTAAATCGAATTTCTAAAGTAGAAAGAAAAGCTAAAACAAAAGACAAAGATGCTCTAATTGAACTGGCTTTACTTCAACGTATTGTGGATCACTTAGGAACCGGTAAGAATGTTCGTACCTTAGAACTCAACAAAGATGAAGCCTTGTTGATTCAAAGCTTTAATTTACTGACTCAAAAACCAGTGATCTATGTGGCAAATATGTCTGAAGATGAAGTGCTGAGCGCACATGATAATAAGTATTTCAAAATCGTAGAGAAGCAAGCACAGCTTGAGAAATCAACGGTGATTCCAATTTGCGCAAAGATTGAATCAGAATTAGCGTTATTGGATGAAGAAGATCGCAATGAATTTCTTCATGAATTAGGCTACTCTCAAAGTGGATTAGACCAAATCGTTAAGACAACTTATGACATTTTGGGTTTGTGGTCGTTCTTTACAGCTGGAGAAATGGAAGCCAGAGCATGGACTTATAAAAAAGGGATGAAGGCACCAGAATGTGCAGGAGTGATTCACACTGATTTCCAAAAAGGTTTTATTAAAGCGGAAGCCTATCACTATGATGATTTGATTGAATTTGGATCAGAACAAGCCGTTAAAGATGCGGGTAAATTTCGCATTGAAGGCAAAGAATATGTGGTTAAAGATGGAGACATCCTACACTTTAGATTTAATGTCTAGTGGTATAATTAAATAAAGGAGGTACTTCTGATGAAACTAATCATTGCGATTGTATCAAATGATGATGCGCATGCTCTATCCAATGCCTTAAACAAGAAGAATTTCTCAGTCACCCGTTTATCAACGACAGGGGGTTTCTTGAAAATAGGGAATACCACTCTATTGATTGGGATTGAGGATGATCAAAAAGAAGCTGTTTTTGACATCATCAAAGAATACAGCAAACAACGTACAGAACTTGTGCCCTCCACTGCCGCTTATGACATTGGTCGATTTGCTTCCTTCCCTGTTGAAGTTACAGTGGGTGGAGCCACAGTATTTGTTGTTGATGTTGAACAATTTTTCAAAGTTTAGATAAACGGCTACGGCCGTTTTTTTATTAATGATATAATTAGAGACATGTTAATGCCTTATCGAATTGGACAATCTACAGACATTCATCCTTTGGTTAAAGATAGACCTTTGATTTTAGGTGGCGTTCATATCGAATCAGATTTAGGTGCGTTTGGACACTCCGATGCGGATGTTTTGAGTCATGTGATTGCTGAGGCCATTTTAGGGGCTTTAGCTTTAGGGGATTTGGGAAAACACTTTCCAGACACCGATCCAAAATACAAAGGCATTTCCTCACTACTCATCTTAGAAGCCTGTGTTGAGAAGATGAAAGAGATGAACTATTCTATTGGTAATATTGATGCCTTGGTTTTGCTAGAAAAGCCAAAATTAGCCAATTATATGTCACAAATAAAAAGAAGATTATGTGAAGTATTAAAGATCGATGAAGATCAACTAAACCTAAAAGCAACCCGTGGTGAGAAATTGGGTTTTGTGGGTAGAAGCGAAGGCATAATGGGACAAGCAGTTGTCCTCTTGGTTAGAAATCATGATTAATCAAAAAACTCAAGAACTCAAAGTATTTAGAGATCCCATTCATGAGTACATTCACGTTGAATATCAAGTCATTTGGGATGCGATTAACAGTGCTGAGTTTCAACGCTTACGTCGTATTCATCAAATGGGGACTTCTTACCTTGTTTATCACTCTGCAGAACACTCCCGTTTTTCGCATTGTTTAGGGGTATATGAAATTACCCGTCGTTTATGTGAAGAAGTCGTGGATGTGAATAAAAACATCACTGAGCATGAAAGGATTGAAGTGATGCTTGCAGCTCTACTTCATGATTTAGGCCATGGACCTTTTTCACATTTCTTTGAAGTGGTTACTAAAGTTTCTCACGAAATTTTAACCCAAGATATTCTCTTAAAAGATACTGAAATCCATAAGATCTTGGAAAATGCTGAAAAAGGCTTAAGTCTTAAAGTAGCGTCTATATTGGCGCATACCCATCCAAAGACACTATTAACCCAACTGATTTCATCTCAACTCGATGCCGATCGTATGGATTATTTACTCAGAGATGCTACGTTTAGTGGAACCTCATATGGACATTTTGATCTAGGTAGAATTCTTAGAACACTTCGTGTCGTCAATGATCGACTTGTGATTAAAATGAGCGGTATTCATAGTGTAGAAGACTACATCATGGCGCGCTATCACATGTATTGGCAAGTCTATTTCCATCCTAGCTCAAGAGCGGTTGAAGCTGTCTTAATGGGTTTCTTTAAACGTTTTGAAGATTTAAGGAAAGAAAATGAATTGATAGCTGTAAAGTATCCGATGTTTGATTTTATAGGGAAAGCCCATACAATTGATTACCTTGATTTACTTAA
>CAZHIG010000086.1:0-4720 GCA_964532705.1 uncultured Erysipelotrichaceae bacterium | reverse complement strand
CCAAGGAAATTGTTTTGGGGGATTAGATTTAAAACTTAAGACTTCTTGAGTGGTCGGATGAGGGAAACTCAGTTCGACTGCCCATAAAGCCAGTTGTTGTCCCACTTTAGCGCTTTTGTTATAGCGTTGATCACCCCACAAAGGACAAGCTCTTGAGGCAAATTGTACGCGAATTTGATGAGAGCGTCCTGTTTTTAGTTCAATGGAAACATGATGTAACTGATCTTTAGAACTCAATACTTTAAAACTCAGTTCAGCATATTTACCTGTATCTTTAGACACTACTTTGGTGGTGTTTGATTTCTCATCTTTGTATAGATAATCTTTTAAAGTTTTTTCTTTAGGTAAAGGACCTTCAACAATCGCTTCATAACGCTTGTGCCAGCTGTCTTTTTGCATAGACGCAGCTAAACGACTAGCAGCTTTAGAAGTCTTCGCAAAAACAACCACACCGCCAACTGGACGATCGAGTCGATGTACCAAACCACAATAGACATTGCCTGGTTTATCATATTTAACCCTTAAATACGCTTTAGCCATGTTTAAAAGATCTAAGTCTTTAGATTCATCTTCTTGCATGGGGACATTGATCGGTTTTTCCACCACTAAGAGGTGGTTATCTTCATAGAGGATTTTCATTTAAAAAGAATGCGTGCACTTAGACCTGCCGATAAGGTCGTGGTCTTGTGGGTAATGGGGAGTTCCCATTCTAAGATCTCAATGGTTTTCTTACGTTTTTCAAATGATCTTTTGAGCATCAGTTCAATGTCTTTCGCACTTAAGGTATCACTGTATGAACTTAAGAGAACGCCAAAGGCATCCTCTGACAACAAAACATTGATTCTTTCAAGCAAAGACTCCAGGTGTTTATCCAAGTGCCATTGTTCATTGTTGGGGCCTTTGCCAAACTTAGGGGGATCTAAAACAATCAGATCGTAGTGATGACCCCGTTTAATTTCACGCTCTACAAATTTAAAGGCATCTTCTTGAATGGGACGAATGGGGGCTTCATCCATATTGTTTAAACTTCTATTTTCTTTAAAGACATTTAAGATGGATTTAGATGCTTCCACATGAACGACTTCAACAGCTCCGGCTTTCATCGCTACTAAAGAAGCAACACCGGTATAGCCAAAGAGATTTAGAACACGAATGGGACGTCGTGCAGACAGGATACTGTGAGAAAGCCAGGTCCAATTGTTGGCTTGTTCAAAGAAGACCCCGATGTGTTTATTGTTGGATAAAAAAAGTTTAAACTCTAAGCCATTAAAATGAAAAAGCCAAGGTTCAGGCAAAGGACGATGCGTAATCCAAGTGCCTTCTTGATTGTTTTTGCGTTGATAATGTGCCGTAGGTCTCGACCAGAGATTGCCATCCGACACAGGTCCTTTGGCTAAAGCATCGGGTCTTCTCAAAGTCACTTCACCAATACGTTCAAGTTTTTCATTGTCTAAAGTATCTAATATTTCGTAATCGTTTAAATGTACAGCTTGTTTCATGTCTACCATTATAACAAACATCCCACTTTTAGTCTTGCGCCAACTGAGCTATAATATGAGACGCAAGGATAACAATTATGACCAAAATAAGAACACGTTTTGCGCCCTCTCCAACGGGCTATATGCATATTGGAAACTTAAGAACAGCGCTCTATGAATACCTCGTGGCTAAAAAAGACGGTGGCGATTTTATATTGCGCATCGAAGACACTGACCAAGGTCGTTTGGTTGAGGGTTCACTCGACATCATTTACGATACGTTAAATAAAGTTGGTCTTCATTATGATGAAGGACCAGATAAACCAGGCAATGTTGGCCCTTATGTTCAATCTGAGCGCTTACCCATGTATAAAAAATATGCGATGGAGCTGGTAGAAAAAGGTGGCGCACACATTTGTTTTTGTGATGAAAGCATCATTCAATCACAACGAGATGCGGCTGAAAAAGCTGGGGTACCCTTTAAGTTTGTAGACCCTTGTCATCATTTATCAAAAGATGTCATTGATCACAGAATGCAAAGTGAAGCCTATGTGGTTCGTCAAACCATTTCTGCAGGCGCATCGACTGTTTTTCATGATGAAGTGTATGGAGACATCGAAGTTGAGCGTGAGATCTTAGATGAACAAGTCTTACTCAAATCGGATGGATTTCCAACCTATAATTTTGCCAATGTGATTGATGATCACAGCATGAACATTACCCATGTGGTGCGTGGCAATGAATACTTGTCATCCACCCCTAAATACAATTTGATTTATGAGAGTTTTGGTTGGGATAAACCCACATACATTCATCTTCCCCCCGTGATGAAAGATGAACAACATAAGCTGTCTAAACGCAATGGCGATGCCTCCTTTCAAGACTTAGTGGCAAAAGGCTATCTGCCTGAAGCCATTCTTAACTACATTGCCCTTTTAGGTTGGTCACCTGAAGACAACACGGAAATCTTTAGTTTAGAAGAACTGACGAAAGCCTTTAGAATTGATCGCATTTCAAAATCACCCGCCATCTTTGACATTGAGAAACTCACCTGGATGAATGGGCAATACCTTAGAGCCATGGATCTAGAAAGCTTTTATGCTTTGGTCAAACCTTATTTAGAAAGCAGCATTAAGCGTGCCTGTGACTTAAAAGAAGTGGCTAAGATTCTTCAACAACGCATCTCTACTTTAACTGAAATTACAGAAATGGTGGATTTTATAGATGTCTTTCATGACTATGATGTGACCATGTATTTCCATCCTAAGATGAAAACCAACAAAGCGATTGCGATTCAAGCCTTAGAAGCATCTTTAGAGGTCTATAATGCGATTGAAAATTGGGATTCAGTGGATGAACTTCATGAGCGCTTATCGAAAGTCCCTGAAGCTTTAGGCTTAAAGAATGGTCAAGTGTATTGGCCCATTCGTACCGCTGTAACAGCAAAACAATTTACCCCTGGGGGTGCTTTAGAAATTCCTTACATCTTAGGAAAAGATGAAAGCATTCGTAGAACTTTAGTCGGTTTAGAAAAACTCAATGCATATACAGAAATAGACGCTTAGCGTCTATTTTTAGTCAGGTCTAAAAGCAAAGTAAGAGAGAAATTTTGGTATAATAAAAGCAATGTCCAATAAAGCAGAACTGAATCAACATCAACAAGAAGCCGTCCTTACCAAAGCTCCCTATGTCAGGGTGGTTGCGGGGGCTGGAAGTGGTAAAACACGTGTTCTAGTGGAGCGCATTGCCCACTTGGTTTTTGACTTGGGTGTCTTTGCCCCAAGTGTTTTAGCCATTACATTTACCAATAAAGCGGCCAATGAGATGAAAGAGCGTCTTAATCGCATCTTAGGTTCATCAGGGGCTGGGGTGCATATCTCTACCATTCACTCTTTATGTGTAAGAATTCTTAGAGAAGATGCCAATAGCATCGATTTACCACGTAATTTTACGGTTTTAGATTCAGATGATCAAAAAAGCATTTTAAAAGAAGCCTATAAAGAAATCGGTTTAGAACAACAAAAGATCTCTTTAAGTTCAATGTTGGATTATATTTCTGGCAACAAAGGGGCTGAAGTCAGTGTAGATAGGGCAAAACAACTGGCGGGTAATCATTTTGGAGAACTTGAAAAAGCCAGAGTGTATGCCTATTACGTGGCTCGACAAAAAGCGTTGTTTGCTTTAGATTTTGATGACTTACTCTTAGAAACAGTGTATATGTTTTCACACCATGAATCGGTTTTAGAAAAATGGCAAAGACGCTTTAACTTTATACATGTCGATGAATTTCAAGACATTGACCGTGTACAGTACAAACTGATTAAACAATTGGCAGGATCTAACAATCAAGTCTATGTGGTGGGTGATCCTGATCAAACCATCTATACTTGGCGGGGAGCCGATGTCAACATCATCTTAAATTTTGAGAAAGACTTTAAACCCAGCAGTACCATATTTTTGAACCAAAACTATCGTTCGACTCAACCCATTTTAAAAGGGGCCAATAGTCTCATTAAAAACAACAGCACGCGGATTGAAAAAGAACTTTTCAGTGAAAAAAGCAGTGAGGAGAAAATCACCCATTGTAGTTTTGCAGATGAAGAACAAGAATCACGTTGGATTTTAGAGTCCATTACCAAACACCATAAAGAGGGTAAAGCCTACAAAGATATGGTGATTTTATATCGTTCCAATTACCTTTCTCGATCCATTGAAAAAGGCTGTTTAGATGCGCAAGTACCCTATGTGATTTATGGTGGGACACGATTCTATGATCGGGCTGAAGTTAAAGACATGTTGAGTTATTTAAGAATGTTGACCACTGCGGATGACTTGGCTTTTATGCGGATTGTCAATACCCCTAAAAGAGGGGTGGGGCAGAAAACCTTAGAACAAATCTTCAATCAAGCCAAAGCCAATGGAAGATCGTATTATGAAGAACTTAAACTCAACAATCCAATCACAGGTAAAACCGGCAAAGCCTTAGATGATTTTGTGGCCATGATTGAGCGTTTTAGAGCGCAGTTGGGACAATTGAATTTATTGGAACTCTTAGAAAAAGTCGCCAATGAATCTGGACTTAGAGGCCTTTATGAAGCCAATCATGAAACCGATCGTTTAGAAAACATCAAGGAACTCATCAACGATGTGATTACCTTTCAAAATGAATACCCTGAAGCCTATTTGGATGAGTACCTTCAAATGGTTTCCTTATATGGGGATAAAAATGAGATGAATACAGG
>CAZHIG010000085.1:0-4757 GCA_964532705.1 uncultured Erysipelotrichaceae bacterium | reverse complement strand
CCTTAAACACATTGTACAACATGTTGGACATACTTATCATCTACCCATTATGCAATAAATACGCTACACTTACTAAAAAAGGAAACACACATGGAAACACTTTTAGAACGCTTTATCCGTTATGTCAAAATTAATACGCGCTCAGATCACAACTCAGAGACAGTGCCTTCTTCCCCCAATCAAATTGAATTTGCGAAACTGCTTAAACAAGATCTCATTGATTTAGGCTTAAGTGAAGTCGAACTCAATCCAAACAATGGGTTTGTGACGGCTACCCTTCCTTCTAATGTGGATGATGCCGTTGATCCCATTGGCTTTATTGCTCATTATGATACCGCTGATTTTAATGCCGAAAACATACAACCTAGACTCATTGAAAAATATGATGGTTCAGAGATTGTTTTAAACCCTGAAAAAATTATGAGTCCAAATGAGTTTCCTAGATTAAAAGATCTGTTGGGTCATACCTTAATTGTTACCGATGGGACGACGCTTTTGGGGGCTGATGATAAAGCAGGTTTGGTTGAAATTCTAGAAGCTATGAAACATTACTTAAGTCATCCTGAACAAAAGCACGGTGAAGTCCGCATTGCCTTTGGACCTGATGAAGAAATTGGAAGAGGTGCAGATCGCTTTGATGCACAAAACTTTAGAGCGAAGTTTGCGTATACGATGGATGGCTCTGTCTTAGGTGAGCTCGAATATGAAAGCTTTAATGCGGCTGCCGCCACCGTTAAACTCACAGGCGTTTCCGTACATCCTGGAACCGCTAAAGATACTTTAATTAATACTGCAAAATTAGCTTTTGAATTTGATGCATTATTGCCACAAGCAGAAGTGCCTGAACACACAAGTCATTATGAAGGGTATTATTTCCTCCATGATCTTGAGACTAAAATCGATGAAGGAACAATGCATTATATCGTAAGAGATCACGACAAAGAAAAATTCTTAAAGCGTAAACAAACTCTTTTGGATAATGCTGAATTCTTGAATAAAAAATATGGTGCTAAGCGCTTTGAAGTGACCCTTAAAGATCAGTATTACAACATGGCTGAAGTGATTGAGAAAGACATGACTTCAGTTCATCTGGCTTTAAAGGCGATGGAAAATTTAGGCATTCAATCTCATGTTCAACCCATTAGAGGAGGAACCGATGGATCCAAGATTTCCTTTATGGGGATTCCTACCCCTAATCTTTTTACAGGTGGAGACAATTATCATGGACCTTACGAATTCGCTAGCCTTGACGTCATGAAAAAAGCCGTCGAAGTGATTCAAGAAATCATCAGACTTCAGGCGCTCAAATGAATTCATCCCTGCACGATTATCTCGATTTGCTAGAGAATCGAAAAGCCAGTCTAGAGGATTACAAAAGCTTTGAACCCAAGCTCAAACAATTGACGATTTTGGATGTTTTTACCCTCTTTAATCAGCGTTTAGCCCATCAATCGATCGATAAAATTCTACCCATCATCGATCCTTTTATCCACGCTGTCGATCATTTGATGAAAGCAAAGCACTTAAGCCTTCCAAAAGATACGATTCTTGATTATTTAGATCAAGAGAATAAAGCGCTAGCACTAAAGCTCAATCACCTACAAGACTACTTTAAAAGCCATGTGAAGGAAGGGTTTGACACCGCTTATCTATACGATAAACTGAGCCTACTTGAAGCTTTTAATACTCATTATGTAAAAGTTCAAAGTTTACTATTTCCTTCATTAGAAAAAGTCAATCCAAATTTTATCGGACTCAAACTTTTATGGGCCCTTCAAGACAACACAAAAAATGCCCTTAAGACTTGTTTGCGGTTGCTGATCGAAAAACCCTTTGATGAGAAAGCGTTCAACTTTGCTTTAGGCAATTATTTCTTTAAAGCTTTTGGGCTGATCCAAAAAGAAAGCAGCTTTTTACTTCAAGCCAGTTTAGAATATCTCACCAAAGATACCTTAGATATCCTTACCCAGGAAATGTTTGACTATCCTTTCGTCTTTATCGAAAAACCGAAACAACCCTTCTATCACAACCAAGAACGAAAAAGTGATGATGGATTCTTACGCTTAGACACGGGAAGCTTAGATTTTAATCAATTGAAGCTCGTCATCAACAACTTGCCCCTAGACATCACTTTGATTGATGAAAAGGATCAAGTTGTCTTCTTCAATAAACCTAAAGATCGACTTTTTCCAAGATCTAGCGCAGTCTTGGGTCGAGATGTGAGAAATTGTCATCCAGCTGCCTCCGTTTCAATCGTAGAAAACATCTTAACCGCTTTTAAAACAAATGCACAAGATGAAGCAAAGTTTTGGTTTCAAATGCGAGGTCATTTCGTCTACGTACGATATCTAGCGTTAAGAGATGAACAAGACAGGTATAAAGGATGTTTAGAAATCACCCAATTGGTTGAAGACATCCGCCATTTAGAAGGTGAACAAAGACTCTTGCAGTGGCAAAAATAAAGGTGGAGAAAGTCTCCATCTTATTTTTTAATTGGTGCACCAGGCGGGACTTGAACCCGCACGGTTGCCCACACGCTTCTGAGACGTGCGCGTATACCAATTCCGCCACTGGTGCAAGTGCCTTTTGATTATACCAAATTTTTCTTAAAGATGACCTAAAAAAATCGTGCTTTTTTGAAGCGCACTCGAGTCGATTCCGCAAGCTTCCACAATCGCAAAACCCAAATGCATGGCGGTACCCATTCCTCTTGAAGTGATGATGTTTCCATCTTTAACAACCGGATCGGTAAGATAGAAGGCATCTTGAAAATGATGGTTCAAATCTTGTAGTGGGTAAGAGGTCATCTTTTTACCTGTTAAAATACCAGCTTTTTCTAAAACCAAGGGGGCAGCACAAATGGCCGTCACCCATTTATGGTGTTGATGCATAGATTGAATGAAGGAAATAACCCGTGGATCGTTCATCAGATTGTTGGTCCCCGGTTGTCCCCCTGGGCAAAAAACGCCATCATAATCGTCCATCGATTCCCATTTTTTGTCAGCTCTGAGGCTGATCTTGTGAGATCCAGTGACCTCTAATTCACCCAGCGAGACCAAATCAACCTCAATGTGGGCTCGTCTTAAAACATCTACAACACTGATAGCTTCCGTTTCTTCAAACCCATTCGCTAGCAAACATGCAAATTTCATGCGGATTTCCTCCTAAGTCTATTTTAATCCTTAAACGCCTCAATTAGGCGTTCGACGACTTTTTTAAATTCACTGAAAGGTAGAGCTAAGTTTAAACGCATAAAACCTTCACCCCCTGAGCCAAACAACATTCCATCGTTGAGCCAAAGTTTGGCTTCTGTTAAAAGTTTATGTTTCAGTTCTTCTTGGCTGAGATGGAGCGCTCTAAAATCCAACCACACGATGTAAAGAGACTGTGCTTCGATGAGTTTTATGTTTGAACATTTGGTTTTTAGGCTTTGATCCAAGTAATCGATGTTTGATTTCAAATACTCAACGAGGGTATCCACATAATCATCCCCATAGGTATAGGCCATTTCGGTGGCTTTTAATCCTAGGCTGTTGTGAGCGATTGCTAGGGATTGGTAAACCTGACGCATCTTATCCAGCAATTGCGCATTGGAGCTGATGGCTTGAGAGATTTTCATCGCGGCAAGGTTAAAAGTCTTACTGGCTGCAACCAAGGAAATGATGTGATCGGCATAATCTTTTCTGAGTTGCGCTAAAACAAGGTGTTGATGAGGTTGATAAACAAAGTCCATATGCACCTCATCAGAAATGATTAAGACATCATATTTCTGACAGATATCAACCATTTGATCGAGTTCTTGCTGAGTGTACACACGTCCTACAGGGTTGTGTGGGTTACACAAAATAAAGAGTTTAACCTTGTTTACTTTAATCTTTAATTCAAAATCAACAAAGTCAATAGAATAATGACCCTCTTTTTCGACAAGATCACTGCTGATTACGGTGCGATGATTAAACAAGATCGATCGTTTAAAAGGATAATAGACTGGTTCTTGAATAAGAATGTAGTCTTCTTCAAACGTAAAAGCTAGAATTGCCGCATTGATGGCTGATACCACCCCTGGGGTGGTTAAAATCCAAGACGCTTCAATGTCATACTGATGTCTTCTCTTTAACCAGTCGACAATCGCTTTAAAATAACTGGGTGTTTCAAATGAATACCCATAGATGCCTGAATCCACATATTTTTGAAGTTCTTCAACAATTTTAGGCAATGTTTTAAAATCCATGTCAGCAACCCACAAAGGATAAGCATCTTCAGGAATCCCTTGGGATGCGTGGGTATCCCATTTAACCGATTGCGTATGTTTACGATTATAAACTTGATCAAAAAATGACTTTTCCATTGTGCTTTTTCCTTCTTCTAATCGCTTGCCTAAATTAGACATCTAAACATTTGACAGTATTTTCCCAAGGGTTTGCCCTAAGCTCAGTGATGGACTAAAGTCATTAGTGTGGATGGTCAATGATGGGAAAAACTTTAATGCTTATGACTGATGGTAAATCTTTATATTTATGAAAATATCTGCTCTTATTTTCGTTAGAATAGCACATTCACGACAAAAGAAAAATACCCAAATAGGGTATTCCTGTGATCTCATGGTGCACCAGACGGGACTTGAACCCGTACGGTTGCCCACACGCCCCTCAAACGTGCGCGTATACCAATTCCGCCACTGGTGCAATTCGATCGATCAAAAAGAGGGTTATTCTGGCGCGACTGACGGGAATTGAACCTGTGACCTAGCGCTTAGG
>CAZHIG010000084.1:0-4778 GCA_964532705.1 uncultured Erysipelotrichaceae bacterium | reverse complement strand
CCATGTATAAAAATCTGCAACAAAATTCTTTACAACCAAACCCACTATAATTCGATCGTCTGGTTCATCACTCTCGATTTCTGCGGTGAGTTCTTTAAATACTTCTTTTTCATACTCTGTTGGATAGCCTTTTAAAGTATAGAGTTCATTGCTTAAAACAACCGTCTCCCCTGTTACATTAAAAATTCCGCTCATGGTGATTCCAAAAATAGCGAGCGAAATTAAAAAAGTGATGCTGACAATGACTAAAACGACTTTGAAGTAGTGTCTAAATTTGGTTTGAATACTTTTACTTTTTTTGATCATTATTAACTTTCGGATTTTATCGTAACATATGAATTGCTTGACTGTCTAATCTCTAAACGAATTGGTGTGCAAATGTTCTATATCATGTGAAAATTAGCGCAAAACAAATTTTTTAATGATCGCAAATACTTGCATATTGATTTCCTCTTTCAAAATTGAAAGACTGATTAAATATATTAAGATTCCAACACTTACTTGTATCAAGGTCGTTAAAGGATTGATCATCAAATAAATTGAAACCAGTCGAATGCTTAAAAGCATGATCATAGATGCTAATCCATACTTAATTAAACTCCTAAAATATGACAAAAATGTGACTGTATCTCTTAAAATGTAAAATTGAACAATCATGACCATCATTTCTGCAGATATCGTACCAATGACCGCACCCATAGCTCCATATCTAGGAATAAATGAAAAATTAAGGAGAAGATTAATTAGCATTCCAAGAACAATGGAGAGCGTAAATTCATTGACGCGATTGGATGGGATAAGATATTGAACCCCCAATACTGAACTTAGAGCGATGAAAAATAAAACTGATGAAACCATTTGCATGATTAAAATGACAGGTTCATAACCAGGTCCAAAAAACCAAGGAACAAACTCTGGTGCAACAGCTACAATTCCAATAAACATGGGTAAAGCAACATAGGAAACAGCTTTAAGGTTCTGATTTAAATGCTCTTTCATTTGTGCAGTGTTGCCTTTTGAAAAAATATAACTCATCCGAGGCAACATCACGGTACCAAGGGTCGCAATTAATTCTTGAATGGCTTTAATAATGCGATCTGATTGAGTGTAAAAGCCCACTTCTTCATACGTTGATAAATACCCAATCATGGTTTTATCCAACATAACGTAAACCTGAGACGCAATTTGAGGAATGAATAAATGCAATGCCGGTTTTAAGTGCGACTGGATATCTTTAATTTGAATAGAGCTACGACTGATCATAGAAGGAAGACTTATCCACATGACAAGTGAGCTGCCTATCGACATCGCAATATTTATCCAAACATACAAAGCCACATCATCTGAGCCCTTAATTAAAGTAAAAATAGCCACAAGACCAATGACTTTGATCAGAAGATTTCGGGTTACAATGCGTTTAAACTCCTCAAGTCCTACGTACAACCAAGTGATGTCCAACATAGATGCAACAATATGAATCGACTGTATCATTCTTATGTATTTAAGATCCTCTGTGTTCCAAAATAATGCATAGTATAAAATCAATGCGAACGTGCTCGTTAGGATTTTAAGAATGAGAATCGACCAAAAAGTACGACTCATTAGCACTTTATCATCCCGTGTATAAGCAATTTGCCGATTCCCATATAATGCCAATCCAATAGAACCTAGAATGATAAAATATTGTGTCAATGAAAGTGTAAAACTATAAATTCCAATCCCTTCATTGCCTAAAACACGTGAAATAAATGGAATCGACACCAAGGGCAAAATCATCAATACCACTTGAAGAATAACGTTATAGGAAAGGTTCTTTAAAATTGAATTTTGTTGCATCTTATTTCTTGATCTCATGATCCCAAATTAAGCCTAGGATATATTGAGTTGACCGCATCCAACCAGTCTTTGTACTCGTACAAGTTGTTTCAATTCTTTTGAGTGTTTTTCTATGTTTGTTGATAACTTTATAAAGTGAAAAAGCATACTCTTTTGATAGTTTTCCTGAAGATAAGTGATGAAGCTTTAATGGCACAATATAACATTTAATGCCTTTTCTTTGTAGAGAGTATCCTAAATCAACCACGTATAAATGCCAGTGATTGCAGGTCAATTCATCAAATTTTGTTTGCTTGAATACATCTGAGGAAATGCAAATCATAAGTTCGTCTAGACTTTGCGCTTCAGTGAGTGATTTGAAAGGCGTTCCTGCTCTAAGCTTTTCTTGCCCTTGAGTAATATTGGTATAAATGGTTCCATTGATTCCAACCCCAGCTATGCCCATTAAACTTTTTGGATATCGAAGATAATAGTCCAAAAGTTTACTAAAAAACATTGGGTCATCAATAACAACATCTTGATGCATAAACACCAAAACTTCAGCTTGAGCTAAAGTCGCTCCATGATTAAGTGCACTGGCGGCAGAAGGGTATTGATCCTTTGTGTTGTTAAGGCCAATGAGTTCTATGGCTATATTTTGAAGCTTGATAGAGGCGACCAAAGCATTTTGATAGGTTTCTTTGTTGTTGTAGCAACAAATAACAGAGATACTCTTTTTCATTTATTTGACTTTCTTAATCCAACGATAACTTAAATATAGTACACCTAACAGTGTTAAAAATGCACCTTGATATACTTCTTTTGGCACATACTGAGCTTCGACATATATCTCTCCTTCAGGAATTTTAAAACCAATGAATCCACCATTTACTTTCTCAAGATCAGTCATTTCTCCATTGACTTTGATTATCCAATTTTTATTGTATGCGATTGAACTCACAAGATATTGTGATTTTGAACTCATACCTTTTACATCAAAGGCATTGATGTTTAGGTTCATTTCAAATGCGTCTTTGGTCTTTTCTTCATACCAAGTTTGAATAAAAGCACTGGGATCTTGAATGTAGATGGTATTGATAAATTCTTCTTCAGGTACACCATATAAATTGCTAACTTCTACTATGATTTCGTCAAATACATTCTTGCAATATGCACTAAAATACTGAGGTTCATAGGAATAAAATTCTTTCACGAGCTGACCTTGATTATAGAATTTAATTTTAACCTCTTCACTTCTGGGAAATAGCACATATATGATTTTTTCTGATTGAGACTCTTCAAATTTTTGTTCATAATTTGTTGAGAATGTGGCAAGTTGAGTCAAGTTATCTTGTTCAAAAAATACGGTTTCTTGACCATCTTTTACCACCACATAATCTTGTAATACTCTGGCTTTATCAAGAGCACTGAATTGAAGATAACTTTCCAAATCAAAGCTTGAATCTTCTGCATAAATCAATGGTAACGCATAAAAATTTTGATAAACGGTATACATAATTCCTTGCACTTCTTTCGTAAACATCGCTTCATATCCATAGGGAACATAGGAAAGGTAGCTAGGATCAACCACAAGGTATTTGGCCCCTAAGAGATTTTTGATCATCCACTTTCCTTTGTTGTTTCCAACCAACCAGCCACCTGCACTAGAAAGATGATTTTGAATAAATGGATCAACTTCAAAATTATAAACGGAACTGTAAAAGGTTAAACCAAGATAATCTTTGCTCATCGGATCATTAAATCCAGCATCTTGAAAAACATCAATTCGATATATGGAATGATCGATTGCTTGAATGCTATCGATGACCTCTTGATGATAGATGCTCGAACTCTTAAGTTCCATAGATTCCATAGAGATACTTCCAAGTGGATTGAAGAAAATGTTCGCTAAAACTAAAAAGGCTTCTAAAACTAAAGTTGTGACGATTACGCTATTAAATACTTTTTCATGAGTCTTAAAATAAACGGCAATAAGGTATAAAAAAACCAAGACAGCTAAAATGACAATATTTCTCTTAGCAATATCATAATAAATACGATCCATTTGATAACCAGTTCGGATGGAATAAACATAGGCCCACGCCAGCAGTCCACCAATGAGCATGGCGGTGAAAAGCGCTAAATTAAAATTCAAACGCTTTCTCTGATCAATAAGATGAACAATGGTATATGCATTAAGTAAATTAAACATTAATGTCCAACGAGTATCCATGTTACCTTGTAACAAAAAATACAACGAGGGTACGAAGCTTATGAGAAACAAAAAGGCATAAAATACCATCAATGAAAAGCGGTGTTTCTTGTCACTTAAGTATAAAACTTGGGGTAGTAATAATGGGCTTATGATGAAAGAGAAGAGCGCAAATCCACCACTATACCCTGCAGCTGAAGATATAAACTTACTGATGAATGGGTTGAACTCATTTCGATCAACTACTGGCATCAACCATGCGGTGATAAAACGATAAAGAACTTTGAAATCAATCCATGTGAAACTCAAGTTTAAATTTGTTCGTGAAGATTGCAACAACAAGGAAATATTTGGCCAAAAGACGATGGAAGCCAATAGCATCCCAAGTACATAAAAAGCACTGAAATTAAGGGCTGTTTTAAACATATCTTTATAGATTACTTTGTGCTGTAGCACCATATATCTAAATAAGCTATATAAAAAAATAAATGCTGTAAACATCATAAATAGATAAACATTGATGATGGCCAACGCAGCAATTGATAAACTTAAATGCAAAAATTTCCCTTCTTTTAAGAACTTTTCTACCCCCACCAGTGCGATGGGTAAAAACACCATTGCATCGGTATAAAAGCCATATTGGTAATACCCCAAAATAAATCCACTAAAGGTCATGATGCTTGCCCCAGCAAAATTGGCTACTTTATCTTGTGTTAGATATCTAAAGTAATAACTGGAACTTAAAAATAAA
>CAZHIG010000083.1:0-4893 GCA_964532705.1 uncultured Erysipelotrichaceae bacterium | reverse complement strand
CAACCAATATGGGTGAGAATGCTGAACTTTATCTTCAATACTATGGTTACAAAGACATGGACGATTATTATACAAACGGTATTCTTCCAACCCTTCAACAAGATGTTTTGGTGGACACTTATTTAAACAACAATTACGCAACACTCGCTGTATCTTACCAACCCAAGAAAGTACGTATCATTGAAGTCAGTGATGCTGCATTAGCAGATGCTGCATTGGCTGAAATCCAAGGTGGAGCAGACTTCTCAACGGTTGCGACAAAATACACAACAGCGGCGTATCCTGGTTATGAAGAATTGGTCTACAATCAAAGTGAACTCCCTGAAGTGGTCTTGGTTTGGATGAACTTACAAACCAAGCCTACACTCTCACCTATCCTACCTGATACAACGAATGCTACAAACTATATTGTTCAAGTGACAGAAGCCGATGTGAATAAACTTCAAACCGAAGTGATTGCAAACTTCAAGTTAGATACCACTTTCGTGGATAAAACCATCGCAGAAGCCTTTATCCGTAATGAATTTAGACTCTATGATAAATCTATTTACGAAAAATTCATTGCGACTTATCCTACTTATATTACTAAATAAACCAAGCTCAGCTTGGTTTTCTTTTTGTATAATAAATTAAAGAGGTACCCTTATGTGTCTATTCTGTAAAATCGCTAATCATGAAATTCCTGCAGATATTGTCTATGAAGATGAGCACGTGCTAGCCTTTCTAGACATCAATCCAACAAGCCAAGGCCATACGCTCATCATTCCTAAAAAGCACTATGAAGACTTTACACACGTATCCTCACAACTGGTGGCTCGAATTCACGGAGTCTCTAAGCTACTTGTTAAACGCTATGATCAAGTTCTAAACCCACAAGGCTATAACTTTTTGTCTAATGCTAAAAGCATTGCCGGACAATCTGTGTTTCATGTTCATTTCCACTTAATTCCAAGATATGAAAATGGAGATGGACTTGAATTACATTTTCACTCAAATGAACAAAATAAGTTGTCACTTGAGACTAAGAAAAAAATTGTAATTTAAAAAGCACTTTCGTGCTTTTATTTTGTTAAACGTTTAATGGTTGTCATAACTTCTGCCATGATATCTGGATCGTTAGCTTTAATATCTCTTACAACACAATGGTTAAGATGATCTTCAAACATCACCATGGCAAAAGCATCTAATCCTTTTTTTACAGCAGCCACTTGTGTTAAGACATCATCACAATAAGCACTCTCTTCAAGCATGCCTTTGATGCCTCGTATTTGACCTTCCAAGCGATTCAATCGAATCATTAAATCTTTTTGTGTTTCTGCACTTCGATGGGTATGTTTCATGCTTTTCTCCATTTGATGCTTTTAAGTCTTAATGCATTGGTCACCACTGAAACTGAACTTAAGGCCATCGCTGATCCTGCAATCACAGGATTGAGTAGAGATCCTCCAAAAGCATAGAATAGTCCTGCTGCAAATGGGATACCAATGATGTTGTAGATAAATGCCCAGAATAGATTTTGTTTGATGTTTCTAAGTGTTATTTTAGATAAACCAATCGCATCTACCACATCCAACAAATCTGAATGCATCAGGATAACATCTGCACTTTCAATCGCAACATCAGTTCCTGTTCCGATTGCAATGCCAACATCTGCTAATGTAAGTGCGACCGCATCATTAATGCCATCACCCACCATCGCTACTTTTTCATTTTGATCCTTTAACTTTTGAACAACCGTTGCTTTATCTTGAGGTAAAACTTGTGCAAAGACTTGATCAATCCCCACTTCAGAAGCAATGTAATTAGCCGTATCTTGATGATCTCCCGTGACCATCGCTACTTTCACACCCATATGTTTAAGCTGTTTTATGGCTTGTGCACTGTTTTCTTTTAAAACATCCGAGATGGCAATATAGCCTAAGTATCTTTGATCATAGGCAACATGTAACACTGTTTTTCCTTGTTTGGACAAAGCTTGTGTATCAACTATCTTGGTAATCGTATTTTCACTCATTAAAGCTTGATTGCCCATAAGAAGTGTTTTCCCATTCACAACTGCACTGAGTCCACGACCCGAAAGTGCGATAAAGGAATCTACTTTACTTAAACTCAATTCAAGTTCACTCGCTTTATTCGCAACAGCTTTAGCAATTGGGTGCTCTGATACTTGTTCTGCACTGGCACACAATTGAATGAATTCATTTTCGCTAAGCACAGCAGAGTATACATCACTGACACTCATTTTACCTTGCGTCAAAGTTCCCGTTTTATCAAATAAAACGGTTGTAATGCTTTGAGTCTGTTCTAAGGCTTCACCACCTTTGAATAGTATACCTAAACTGGCAGCTCTTCCTGTTCCTACCAAGATGGCTGTTGGGGTGGCTAACCCTAATGCACAAGGACACGCAATAACTAAAACAGACACAAAGATATTGAATACAAAATTAAAGTCTTTACCTAATATTGCCCAAGTAATGGCACTGATGAATGCCAAGGCAATTACAATGGGGACAAAAACACCCGAGATGCTATCTGCCAGTGCTGCAATCGGTGCTTTTTTAGCTTGCGCATCTTCAACCAGTTTAATGATTTGTGCAAGGGCTGTCTCATGACCAACAGCTGTTGCTTTAAACTGAAAACTGCCGTAGGTATTCAGTGAACCCCCAAGTACTTTCGCATCGATATGTTTTTCTACGGGTATGCTTTCACCTGTCAGCAAACTTTCATCCACTGAACTTTCTCCTAAGGTGATGATGCCATCCACCGGAATCTTTTCTCCTGGCTTAACCAACAAGATATCGCCATGGACAATTTCTTCAAGACGTACATCAATGATTTGATCCTCTTTAATGAGATGAGCAATCTTTGGTGACAATTCCATCAACTTTTGAATGGCTTGAGATGTTTTTGCCTTTGATCTTTCTTCTAGCCATTTCCCAAGTAATACCAAGGATATTACCACACCCGCTGATTCAAAGTAGAGAGAGTTGACCCATTCAACTTGGCCTAACAAGATGAAATATGTGGCATATAAACCATAGATAAAAGCAGAACCTGTACCAATGGCAACCAAGGCATCCATATTGGGCATCCCAGATTTTAAAGTCTTAAATCCTATCCAGAAGAATCTTCTTCCTGCATACAAAATAGGTAATGTTAATAAGACTTGGGCCAATGCAAAGTTTGAGGGATGCATATGATGGTCTAAAAATTCAGGCAAAGGAAGTTTCAAACCTGGAATCATATGATTCATCGTCAGATATAACAAAGGCAAGGCAAAGATCATTGAAAGAATAAGCCTTTGCGTCATGTCTTTATAGTGAGCCAATTTCTTTTGTTGCTCAAGGCTTAAATCCACTTGGACTTCTTTTTCTTTTATCTTATAACCAGCTTTATCCACCGCTTTTTCAAGTTCTGATAGTTTTACTTTTGCAGGATCATATTTCAAATATGCAGAATGGGTCGCAAGATTTACTTGGATCGCTTCTACACCAATTTGTTTCTTTAAGGTTCGTTCAATGGCGGCTACACATGAAGCACAAGTCATGCCTTCAACATCAAGATTGATCTCTTTTGCATCACTGATTTCTTCTAATTGATAACCCGCTTTTTCAACCGCTTTTTTTAAAACATCAAAGGAGATCTCTTGGCTTGATTCAAGATGAACTCTTTCTGTTGTCAAATTAACATCAGCCAATTCTACCCCTTCAATTTTTTTTAAGGTGCGCGAAACAGCAGCAGAGCAGGATGCACAGGTCATCCCACTCACTTTATAGTTCTTATTCATTAGGCTTCTATTAGTTTGTAGCCTGCTTCTTCAACTGCACCCTTTAACACCTTAAATTCAATCTCTGAATCAGAGACGATCATAGCTGAATGGGCATCTAAAGAAACCTTTACATCTTTTACACCAGATACTTCTTCCAACGCTGATTTAACGTGATGTACACAGTGCATACAAGTCATTCCTTCTACTTTATAATTTTTAATCATGGTGATTACCTCCATAACCATAATATACCCCCACAGGGTATATTGCAAGTTGAACGCACATGAAAAAAGCGATCATTGATCGCTTGTCTTCTTAGGTCGATAGAAGGCTCTATTTTCAAGTGGAAAGATACGTTGTGTCCATTCACCTGCTTGTGTATTCGCAAATGCTTTTTCAAACATATTCATACGCGCATCGATGTTATCGATGTAGTTTAAGATTTCTGCTTCCATGACTAAAGGTAAGACTGGGGACCCAAACTCATACTCACCATGATGTGAAAGGATCAGATGACGAAGGAGTAAGGCTTGCTCATGATCTTGATAGCCCATGCGCTTAGCAATTTCTGCAATTTTAGTTTCCATTATGGAAATATGACCAATCAGTTTACCTTCAAGGGTATATTCGGTTAAAACTGGGCCAGAAAGTTCTACAGTCTTACCAATGTCATGACAGATGACGCCACTGATGAGTAAGTCCCTGCTTAAACTTGGATATAGATTAGCAATCGCATCAGCTAGTGCAATCATCGATACCACATGGGTTGCAAGACCCCCTGCAAAATCATGGTGATTCTTAGCGGCAGCAGGATAGTGATATAAACGATCATCAAACTCTTGTAAGACTGCTTTTACCAAAGCATGATAAATTGTATCTTGTATGCTGTTTAGTGAATTTACGATGCTTGCTTTTAGTTCCTCAGGAGAATAATTTGACCTTGCAACATAATCAGAAGGATTAATTAGAGCTTCATCCATGAGTTCAATCGCATAGAGTCTTAACTGCAAGGCATTGCGATACTTTAGAACTTCTCCTGAAATCATGGCAACTTTGCCGGCAACAATACCTGTGATTGCTTCATCTTTCGCATCCCAAAGTTTAGCTTCAATGCTGCCACTTTG
>CAZHIG010000082.1:0-5058 GCA_964532705.1 uncultured Erysipelotrichaceae bacterium | reverse complement strand
AACAAAGAAGCTGTGTGGCCAAAACTAGCGGTTAATTACACCATGAAGACGCAATTTGTCTTTAGAATCAATAAAGGCATTCTTGAAATTGAAAATGACCAAGATCTCAATGAACATCTGGATGAGCATCTAAAATACATGCCTTTTACCCATATGATTTACATTGGGGATGGATTTACAGATGTTCCTAGCATGAAACTGATTCGATCCAATGGGGGGCATGCGATTGCCGTTTATCCTAAAAAAGACCAAAGTGCCAGTGTCTCTCAAGAACTCTTAAAATATCAAAGAGTTGACTATAGTGCCTTAGCAGATTATCGAAAGGACCAAAGACTTCATCACTTGGTCTGTGCCATTCTTGATCATTTAAGCAATGAGAAAGTTTTAAGAGATTTAAAAGGATGAGCAACGCTGAACGCTTTATCAATGCCTTTAGTCAAATTGAAAATGAGTTAGCCCATCGACTCAATGCGCATCGTTATATTCCCTATGCGGAAATGATTCGACGTTTGGTTCGTCTAGATCCGATTATTCGAAGATATGGAAAATTACTGGATGAGTTTGGAGATTTACGCAATGCCATTGTCCATGAACGTATAGATGGAGAGGTGATTGCTGAACCGCACCTAAAAGAAGTTGAACGGATCGAACGCTTAGCAACACTTTTAACACAAATTCCAGGTGTGTTTCCAAGTTATGAGCGAAAAGTGGATTTTGCCTTTAGTGATGAAAAACTCTCTGTTGTTTTATCCCGTATGCGTTCAAAGAAGTATTCAAAGCTTCCCATTTACTCTCGAAAACATGAATTTGAATCCCTTTTAACAACCGATGCGATTGCTTACTATCTCTATGATCACCTAAGTTCATCTGAAATTCTGAACACAAGTATCTCAGAGATCATCAAAAGTGATGTGAAAGGACGTGGCGTAATCTTCATTTCAAAAAGAGCCAATCTAATTGAAGTATTAATCCATTTCGAAGCGTATTTACATCAAGGAAAACGACTGAATGCTCTGATCATCACTGAAGATGGATTAAGTACTCAAAAACCCTTAGGGATTATTTCAGTGTCTGATCTTCCAAACATTTATCATAAAACCAACATTAATGGCATAAAATAAAAGACTTCACGATTGTGAAGTCTTTTCATAGGAATAACTTAGGATGGGTTGTCGGGCGGCTAAGACATCATCGACACGTTTGACGGGTGTTGAATAAGGTGCATTGTGTAGATAGTTAGGATCTTGATAAGCCTTCGCTTTAAGCTCTAACATTAATTCGACAAATCGATCCATGGATTCTTTACTTTCTGTTTCAGTTGGCTCAATCATCAAAGCTTCCGAAACAATCAACGGGAAATACATGGTTGGTGGATGCATTTTGTGATCCAACATGGCTTTACAAAAATCTTTAGTGTTAACTCCTGTTTCTTTCTTAATATCATCCAAGCTGAGCACAAACTCATGCATACAAGTTTGAGGATACGCAACAGTGAAAGCATCTTTTAGTTTAGCCATCATGTAGTTGGCATTTAAGACAGCGATTTGACTGGCTTCTTTAAGTCCATTGGATCCTAAAGAAAGAATATAGGTATAAGCGCGTACGTTGACTAGGAAGTTTCCATAAAACGAGCGAACACGGCCAATGCTTAAAGGGTTATCTTCCACAAAGCTTAAATCTTCTTTTAAAGAGCCCACAGGCAAGAAAGGCTTAAGAATCTCTTTACATCCAACGGGTCCACTTCCAGGGCCACCTCCACCATGAGGGGTAGAGAATGTCTTATGTAAGTTAAGATGTACCACATCAAAGCCCATATCCCCAGGGCGAGCTGTGCCCATGATGGCATTTAAATTGGCTCCATCATAATAAAGCAGTCCCCCTACATCATGAATGAGTTTTGAGATTTCTAGAATGTTAGGGTCAAAGAGACCTAGGGTATTTGGATTGGTCAGCATCAAAGCGGCAATTTCATCACTCAATACAGCTTTAAGTGCATCGATGTCGACGCCACCTTGAGCATTAGATTTTACAGAAACGATCTCATAACCAGCCATGTTTGCACTGGCAGGATTGGTTCCGTGCGCTGAGTCTGGCACAATCACTTTTGTGCGTTTCGTATCATTTCTTGAGGCGTGGTAAGCCTCAATCATAAGTAGACCTGTAAACTCACCTTGAGCACCTGCAGCAGGTTGAAGGGTGAAAGCATCCATACCTGTAATGGCTTGAAGTTTAAGATCTAGATCACGCATGAGTTTGAGTGCACCCTTTAGAGAAGTCTTAGGTGCCAAAGGATGAAGATGGGTAAATCCTTCTAAGGAGGCTGTTGCTTCGTTGAGTTTTGGGTTGTACTTCATCGTACAGGAACCCAAAGGATAAAAACCATTATCAACCCCAAAAGCGTGGTTGGATAAGTCCATATAATGTCTGACCAAATCCACTTCACTGATTTCAGCCAAACGAGGCTGAGTTTGACGTACAAAGCGTCCATCCAAGTCATAACGCTTAACATCCAAAGCATCGATACGTATGCCTCGACGACCTTTGACACTGCGTTCAAATAAGAGTTGACTCATAGCGCCTCCTTTAGGATTTGGATGACTTCATCCAATTGTGTTTTTTCAATGCTTTCCGTTACACACCATAAGACATCTTTCTCATTAAGAATGAGTCCTGATAATATTTGATGTTGACCTAAAAGATCTTCAATTTTTTGGGGACTCAGTTTAGGATGAGCGGATACGAACTCGTGGAAGAAAGGTGCGTTATGTCTTCGCACAAAGCCAATTTTAGAAAGTTCTTCTTCAAAATAATGCGCTTTACTTAAACAAGCAACGGCGACTTCTTGTAAACCTAAGGGACCCATTGCAGCTAGATACATCGATGCAGTTAAAGCCATGAGGGCTTGATTAGAACATAAAGATGAACTGGCTTTCTCGCGGCGTATGTGTTGTTCACGCGCTTGTAAGGTCAAGGCGAAAGCACGCTTACCTTCAAGATCTAATGTTTGTCCAACGATTCTTCCAGGTATTCTACGCGTAAGTTCACTGGAGGCAGCCATGAAACCTAAGTAAGGTCCACCAAATGAAAGAGGAATGCCTAAGCTTTGGGCTTCACCTACCGCAATGTCAGCCCCTTGAGCTCTTGGACTCTTAAGATAGGCTAAAGTGGTTGGGTGGACAATGGCGATGACTTTAGCGCCTACTTGATGACAATCCACGCTGAGTTCATCGAGTTTTTCAATGAGTCCAAAGTAATTTGGATTTTGGATAAAGACACCAGCCACTTGATCATTAAGCTTAGTTTTTAAATCAATCGGATCAATACATCCATCTTTAAGTTCAATGTCCACAAGCTTAACCTCTTGAAATTGAGTATAGGTTTCAATGGTTAAGCGCGTATCCGGATGAATGTTTTTAGGAATAAGGATGGTTCTGCGATTCTTTTCAGTCACCATCGCTACGGCTTCAGCTGCAGCAGAGGCTCCATCATATACAGAAGCGTTTGAAACATCCATTCCGGTCAGTTCACAAATTGAAGTTTGGTATTCAAAGATGGATTGTAAGATACCTTGAGAGAATTCAGATTGATAGGGGGTATAAGCGGTAACAAATTCTTCCCTTTGACTCATTTGTTTAACAACCGCAGGGATTAAGTGATGTTCTGCACCAGCGCCTCTAAGAATGGTTTTATAAATAATATTCTCTTGAGCCAAGGCTTTAAGTTTTGCCAGTACCGCAAATTCACTTTGACCTTTTGGTATTTGAAGTTCATCCTTAAGAATGAGTGCAGAAGGCAAGTCTTGATAAAGTTGATCGATCGATTGGATTCCAATCGTCGTCAACATTTCTTGAATTTGTGCTTCTGTATTTAAGATATATTTTGTCATGCTTAATCCTTTAGCGTGCTTAAGTAAGTAGACTCATCCATCAATTTTGAGCTATCTAATTGGCCTTCAATTTTTAAAATCCAAGTCTCTAGTGGATTCTCATTGAGTTTCTCTGGTGCATCGGCTAGGTCGTCATTTACAGCGATCACTTTTCCACTCAAAGGTGAAAAAAGCTCTGAGACTGCTTTAACGGATTCAACATCCCCAAAGCGCTCACCAAAAACAACAGCATCATTAGGTTCTGGATAAGAGACATAAACAATATCTCCTAAAGCATGTGCTGCATGCTCAGAGATTCCAACATATACGACACCTTCTTTTTCTTCTGCCCATTCATGGGTTTCTGCATACCATTTCATTTGTTTTCTCCTTTATTTCTTAACAAACGGTAGTTTGACTTTTTGTGCTTTAACACGTTTAGATCGAACATCAATCTCAAAGAGTGTTTCATCCTTATACGCTTCATCTATAATCGCCATCGCAATGGACTTTTGTAAGGTCGGGGAATGTGTGCCAGAACTGATGTGTCCAACCCATTGATCCTTACAGTAAACTGGATAATTTTCCCGGGCAATACCACGATCGATGAGCTCAAGTCCAATGCGCCTTCTTTTTGGGCTTTCTTTTAAAGCTTCTAAAGCAATACATCTATCTTTGTCTAGTTTTGTAAATACTTTTAATCCAGATTCTAATGGACCAATGTCTTCACTCAGCTCATGCCCATACAAAGGCATACCCGCTTCAAGTCTTAGAGTATCTCTTGCCCCTAATCCGCAGGGTTCCAAACCTTCTTCTTTTCCTAGTTCAAGCAAGTGTTCCCATAAATGAACGGTATCTTCTGCTTTGACAAAGATCTCAAACCCATCTTCACCGGTATAACCTGTTCGAGAGATATCAAGGTGGAGGTCATTTACTTTAATATCACTCAGGTATGTGTAATAAGTTTTAGGATAAATTGAGCTTAGTTTTGAGAGGATTTTTTCGGATAAGGGACCTTGAAGTGCAATTAAACCATATTTTGAGGATACATTTTCAAATTCTACCTCTCCACTCAAATGCTCTTTAAGATAAGCTTCATCTTTTTCAATATTGGAGGCATTGACCACCAATAGATATTCATTCTCAAAGGTGTGGTAAACCAATACATCATCCACCGCTTTTCCATTTGGATA
>CAZHIG010000081.1:0-5078 GCA_964532705.1 uncultured Erysipelotrichaceae bacterium | reverse complement strand
CTTAGATTTGACAAAAAATGAGATTAGCATAAAATAAATATGGCTTATAAAGGAGATTTTTATGCTAATTGCAAATGAATTAAGACCAGGTACAACATTAGAATATGAGAATAATATTTATGTCGTTATCGATACACAACATAATAAGACTGCGATGCGTCAAATGATCATCAAAGTGAAAGTTAAAAATTTAAGATCTGGTTCTATCACGGAACTTAACTTCACGGGAGGCGACAAAGTAGAACAAGCGCATATTGATAAGAAAGAAATGCAATATCTATATGACACAGGTGATGCATTAGCATTCATGGATGTCGAAACATATGATCAAATTGAAATCCAAAAGGATAAATTGGAATGGGAACTTAATTTCTTAAAACCCAATGATACCGTTAACATTACTTCATACAATAGTGAGATTTTGGGCTTAATTCTTCCAGATAAAGTTAGCTTAACCATTACTGAAACAGAACCTGCAGTAAAAGGGGATACGGCTACTAATGCACAAAAAAATGCAATTCTAGAAACAGGATTACAAATAAGAGTTCCAATGTTTATCGAACAAGATGAAGTGGTATTAATCAGCACAAGTGACGGTAAATATGCTGGGCGTGCTTAACGCTTGACAAGGATTTCACAATAAGTTAAATTAAAAGTGTACTTCAGGGCAGGGTGAAATTCCCGATCGGCGGTAAACCCCGCAAGCCATTAAGGCAGAACTGGTTTAATTCCAGTGGCGACAGTAAAGTCTGGATGAAAGAAGGAAACTTTTTTCTTTTATGACCCATTAAGTACTGGGTTTTTTTATAGGAGGAAAAAATATGAAAAACACCAAGTTATTGACGTTGATTGCAGTGATGAGTGCTTTGGCTTTTGTTTTGTATTTAGTCGAGATACCAGTAGGCTTTTTGTTTCCTGCGGCACCTTTCTTAAAAATTGATTTTAGTGACGTGCCTGCGATCTTATTAAGCATAAGCTATGGACCAATTGTTGGCATTGTTGTTGCTTTATTTAAAAATATCCTACATTTTATCTTCAAATCCGAGACCCCTCTGGCTTCAGGAGAAATTGCTAATTTCTTTGCTGGTATTGCTTTCTTGCTTCCATACTCAATCTATTTAATGAAGAATAGAGTAGATAGACTTAATATCAAGTCAATGGTTTTATTTTATGGTTTAGGAACCGTATTGTCGACTCTTGTTATGATCGTTATCAATTACTTCATCAGTTTACCTTTATATGGCATACCTGCAGATCAACGATGGATGTACATTAATGCAATTAATCCTTTTAATGTTTTTAAAGGGGTCATCTTGGGATTAACGACTATTTTGATTTATCCTCGCTTGAAAAAATTCTTAAAAGCATAGTTTAAAATCACTATGGTATAATACCATCGAGGTTTACCATGGCTGAATTATCAAGAATTAAAAAAAATCAATCATTAAGATTAGAGATCGAAAATGATCGTGAAGAAGCGTTGGTTTCGCCAGCGCTTTCTGCATATGCTGAACGATTAAACAAAATTAATCCATTGCTTTCTCAAGTAAGTGAAAGCAATGGTTTAAATGATTACGAACCCTTACACATTAGACGTCAAAATTCATTGAATTCAAATCCTGTCGAACATAATCATATACATCAGCATGAGGATTTAATGTTGGATTTCTTATCTGAAGTTAAACAATACAACGTTGATAAAGGGTATCGAAATGCTGAAGATACTTCCAAAGATATATTAAGTCATTTAGAGACTAAACAAATTGAACAAGATAGTTTAGATTTTGATCTTGAAAAAGACAAAGAACTCATTCGAAAGATGATAGAATCAGATTTTACTGATGATTCAGTAGAGACTGATCAAACTATTGAGGAATCGAAAACAGATTTAAAACTAGTAGTTGAAGAAACTCAAAAGATAAAAGTTCAATTAAATGAATATGAAAAAGGATTAGTAGACATGAATGAATCTGTTCTTTCCTCAAATCGTTTACTAAATGTTCTTATTTTTATTTTGGTTTTGATTTTAATGGTGATGCTAGGCGTTGCTATCTATTGGGTACTCTATTCGAAAGGTCTTTACTAATGAAAATTAATATAGCAATAGACGGACCTAGTGCGGCTGGTAAAAGTACTTTAGCTAAAAGGCTTGCAGAAAAACTTGGATATACACATTTAGATACTGGCGCAATGTATAGAGCTTGTGCACTTATTGTTTTACGTGAAAAGCTAGATGTAAGTAGCGAAGATACTGTTTGTAATCGAGTTGCCATGAGCAACTTTTATTTCAATTCTGATGGTCACATTATGTTAGATGGTCAAGATGTTTCAAAGGAAATCAGAACTAAAGAAATTGATTTGTTGACTTCAAGCATTGCAAAATTACCAAAACTAAGACACATGATGGTTAAAATTCAACAAGACATCGCAAAAGAGAAAGGCTATGTTTTAGATGGCCGAGACATTGGTTCAGTTGTTTTACCCAATGCTGAACTCAAAGTATTTCAAACAGCCAGCATCGAGTCTAGAGCTCAACGTAGACTTGATGAGTATAAAAAAAGGGGTATAGAAGCAAATTATGAAGATTTACTCCAAGAAATCACGAAAAGAGATGAAAATGATACGCTTAGAAGTTCATCTCCATTACTAAAGACTAAAGATGCCATTGAATTAGATACCTCGGCATTATCGATTGATGGTATGGTTGATATCATATATAAAGAAGCCTTAAGAAGGATGGAGGTCAAACAATGATTGACGGAATTGTGGCCATAGTTGGAAGACCTAATGTAGGAAAATCGACATTATTTAATCGTATTGTTGGAGAGCGTGTTTCCATCGTTGAAGATAGCCCTGGTGTTACTAGAGATCGCATTTATTCAAAAGCAAATTGGTTAACTCGTGATTTTAGGTGTATCGACACAGGTGGAATACAACTTAAAGATCAAAGTTTTCATGATGAGATTAAAGTTCAAGTTGATATTGCGATCGAAGAAGCAGATGTCATTGTATTTGTTGTAAGTGGTCAAGAAGGACTGACAGATGATGATCGTTACATCTCAAAAATGTTACACAAAACAAATAAACCTATTTTACTGGTAGTCAATAAAACGGATAACCTTGAGCAAGTAAACAACAGCTACGAATTTTATGCTTTAGGTTTTGAAGATGTGTTTGCTGTAAGTTCTGTTCACGGAATTGGGGTAGGGGATTTACTTGATAAAGTCATTGCTTCATTCCCAAAACAAAAAGTTAAGGACTATGAAGGAAGCATAAAATTTGCTTTGATTGGTAGACCTAATGTCGGCAAATCATCTCTTGTTAATGCAATCTTAAATCAAGAAAGAGTTATTGTCTCCGAAATCGAAGGTACAACTCGTGATGCAATTGACACCGTATTTAAGAATGAAGGACAAAACTATGTCATTATTGATACAGCTGGTATTCGTAAGAAGGGTAAAATCTACGAGAATATTGAAAAATACGCTGTCTTAAGATCGCTTCAAGCCATTGAACGTGCGGATGTTGTACTTTTTGTGATCGATGGCATTACTGGAATACGTGATCAAGATAAACATGTTGCTGGCTATGCTTATGAAGCAGGCAAACCCATCATTATTCTTTATAATAAATGGGATGCTGTAGAGAAAGATCAAGAAACAGTTGCTAAAATCACGCATGAAATCAGAAAACAATTTGTATACCTTAGCTTTGCACCCATTATTTTTGTGTCCGCAGTTACCAAACAAAGGTTAAACACTATTATTCCTTTAATTCATAGAGTCTATGATTTTTCACAATTACGGATTCAAACCAGTATTTTGAATGAAGTTATAATGGATGCTCAAAGAATTACACCTCCACCAACTCATAAAGGTCATCGACTTAATATTCTCTATGCATCTCAAGTAGCGATTGCACCGCCTACATTTGTACTTATGGTCAATGATGTACATCTATTACACTTTTCTTATAAAAGATATATTGAAAATCGACTTCGCGAAGCCTTTATCTTTGAAGGCGTACCCATTCGCATATTTGCACGCATAAAGGAGTCTTAAATGTCAAAAATAAGTATCATTGGAAGTGGTTCTTGGGGTACAGCACTTGCACAAGTTTTAGCGGACAACCAACAAAATGTCATATTATGGGGACGTAACGTTGATGAATTGGTTGATATTTCAAAATATCATCGAAATGATAAATATTTACCTGGTATTAATCTTAATTCAAACATCCATGTTACAGCTCAATTAAATGAAGCCCTAGATGTTGATGTTGTTGTTTTAGCCATTCCTTCTTCCGCTCTTGAGGACATACTTGTTCAAATAAATCAACTTTTAAAACATCCTGTTTTAATTGTGAACACTGCAAAAGGCTTTCATCCTAAAACCCACAAACGATTAACTGAAGAAATTAAATTTTATCTACATGAAAAAAATCGACTCGGAATTGTCAGTTTGATTGGGCCTTCACATGCTGAAGAAGTTGCCCAAAAGCAACTCACATTAATCAGTGCTGTAAGTGACGATGAACTAGCTTCAAAGAAAGTACAGGAGCTTTTTTCCAACAGCTATTTTAGAGTGTATCAATCCAATGATGTTATTGGTTCAGAAATCGCTGCTGCTGCCAAAAACATCATTGCCATCGCCAGTGGTATTCTATCTGGCCTAGGTTATGGAGATAACGCTAAGGCAGCGCTTATGACAAGAGGAATGGCTGAAATATCTCGATTTGGCATGTTTTACGGGGCTAAAGCGGAAACGTTTCTAGGTTTGACTGGAATGGGCGATTTGATCGTTACCTGTACCAGTCATCATTCACGTAATTATCAAGCTGGTTATCAAATCGGGATTAAGAACAGTGCACAAGAATTCCTTGAAAATAATCATTCTACAGTCGAAGGAATTTTTGCAGCTAAGATTGTTTATGAAGAAGCCTTAACCAATAATATTGATATGCCTATTACCACAGCTGTATATCAAGTTCTATATGAATCGGCGGTTCCGCAAGATATTTTGAAACAATTAATGTCTAGAACCTTAAAAACTGAATAAATTTGTACAAAGTATGATGGT
>CAZHIG010000080.1:0-5119 GCA_964532705.1 uncultured Erysipelotrichaceae bacterium | reverse complement strand
TTTCTAAAAACCAAGCTTGATCGGCTTTCATGTAACTATAGTCAGTATGTTTAATGTCGCTGGATCGACGCACAAACGTCTTTTTAATGTTTCGATTGAAGGCAACATGAAAAAAAATGAAGCTTAATAAAAAGTATAAGGGGATAAGTATCCATAGAATTTCCATGGTGCTATCATACCATTGATGAATAGACTTGAAAAACATCAAGAACTTCTTAATTTAATAAAGACACAAGATCGATTATCTGTGCCCGTATTACCTTATGCATATGCGTTTAAAGCCCTTGATGTCTTAAAAAGTCAATCTTCAAACCAACTTTATCTGATTTGCGCAGCCGCCAATTATCTCAATGCTTTTGTGAAACAAGTAGAATCAAAGACATTTAAAGATGCCTATTATTTTAAAGCCTTATTGATGGATAGACTCAATCAAATCGATGATCTTGAACAGTACTGTTTTCTTGAAGGAGATACATTGCTCATTGAATGTGAAGCATTGCAATTTAGCTTTCATCATGTCGATTTAAAAGCATTAAAAAAGGCTTCACGATTCAGTGTGAAACCTTGGTCTAAGCTTAAACTTCAAAACTATGCATTCGAGATTTTTATCGATGCTTTACGCGTAAATCAACCAAATCAAGACATAACCACTTAGAACCGCCACTAAGGTAAAGGGAATCCCGATGCTCATAAATTGTTTGGTGGACACAGGATGACCTGACTTTCTTAGAATGCCAATGGCTGTGATGTTGGCTGAAGCACCAATGGGGGTTAAGTTTCCACCTAAGGTAGCACCTGTGAGTAAGCCTAAATAGAGAACCATTGGATCTAAACCTAAACTAATGGAAATGCCAGACACAACAGGTAACATGGTTGCGATATAAGGAATGTTGTCAACAAAAGCAGATACGAAAACCGAGAACCAAACCAAGACGGTATAAATTAAGAAAATGTTGTCGCCGGTTAATTGAACAAAAAGTCTAGACATGTCATCAATTAGTCCTACATAAGTAATGCCACCAATGATCACAAAAAGTGAAGCCAACAAGAGTAAGGTTTCAAAATCAATTTCTAAAATTGTTTTAACAAACTTTGAAAGCTTACGATCTTCTAGATAATCTTTTAGAAGTCCAATAAAGAGTAAGGTGGTTGCGATTAGCCCATTGGTGATGTCGAGTTTATTGGGGATAAATGAGGCTAAAATCAGCAGCAAAATCATCGAGATCAATAAGTAACTTGGAAAGTAATCGGTAACTTTGGCTTTTTCTTGAAGATGAATGACTTGAGTGTGTTGTTTAAAAAGATAAAGTAAGACTAAGGTCGATGCAAAAGCACCAAACTGTACCACCCAGAAAATCCCGATTTTTCCATCTAAGAAAAAGAAATCCAAGAAGTCCATTCCTGCATACCCACCCAATAAAATGGCAGTGGTATCACCCACTAGGGTTGCGGCCCCTTGAAGATTAGAAGAAACTGCGATGGCGATAATGGGTAAAACTGGATCAATTTTCAGTTTTTTAGAAATGGTTAAAGCCACAGGTGCAATCATTAATACCGTTGCGACATTGTCGACAAAAGCAGAAATAAAACCTGCAAATAAAGCTAAGGCAATGATCGCCCATTTGACATTAGGGGTACGGTCTAAAATCCAGTCTGCCAGTAAAGCAGGCATTTTTGAATCAATGAATAATGAAACAATTCCCATCGTTCCACCAATCATCAGTAAGACATTGAAATCGATGGTTTGTAGGATTTGATCTAAAGGCAATAGACCAAAAGACACAAACAAAACAGCAGATGCTAAAGCAATGTAGCTGCGATATTTCGGTAGTAAAAGTAAAGCCATATAGGTTAATACAAACAAACTCAGTGCAATGGATTTCATTAGGATACCTCAGTGTTGAATTTTAACAGACTCACACTAAAAATAAAAGTTTGGCGATTTAAATGCGAATGATTTGCATTTATAACAATCTCTGTTATACTTCTATTTGCGAATCATTTGCATGTAGGAGAAATACATGAAAAAAATATTAATCGTATTCATCATGAGTTTATTTTTAACAGCTTGCGGAAGCACTGTCGAAGAAGCACCCCAAGAAAAACCCCAAGTGGTGGTGAGTTTCTTTGTATTAGAAGCCTTAACAGAAATGATTGGAGCCGATGTGGTAGATGTTACCAACTTACTGCCCATTAATGCGGATCCTCACAGTTATGAACTTTCAAGTACCGATATGGTTTTGTTAGGTGATGTGCCTAATCTAATCATTGTGGGAAACGATTTTGAGCACTGGTATGAGGAAGCTTATCCTCAAGTTAAACCTGAGAATGCTAAAGTTTTGGATGTTTCCATCGGTATTAAAACATTAGAATCGATGCCAGGCGCTGTAGATCCTCACATTTGGTCTTCCATTTCCAATTTAAAAAGTATGAGTACCAATATTGCTTCCTATTTAATTGAGCTGGTCCCAGATCAAGAAGATAAGATTGAGGCTAATCTCAATTTGGTATTGGATCGTCTAAACAGGATCGAAACTGATACTCAATCCTTATTTGATTCTAAGGTGAGAAGCATTTTCATCACTCAACATCCTGCGTTTAATTATCTTGCGACTGATCTAGGTTTAGAAATGGTATCAGTTTCTGAACCAGGGCACAGTCATGAAGTGGATGCTCATCGTTTAGAAGAAATTGTAAGCATCATTAACCAAGAAAAAATTACAGTGGTTTTCTATGAAAATCCACTCGAAAAAGATGTGGCTGAAACGATTCAACTTGAAACAGGGGTCGATATCCAACTCTTATCCGCTTTAGAAAGTGTTGAAAAAGGAATGAGTATCTTAGATCTTGTTGAGCAAAATTATCGTAACTTAGCTCAATCTTTACAATGAGCCTACTAATTCAAGCCCGTAACTTAAGTTACGCTTACCCTCAAAAGAAGCTTTTTCAAGATTACTCCATTGATATTTCTAAAGGGGAATGGTTGGTTTTCATCGGTAACAATGGGGCGGGTAAATCCACTTTACTTAGACTACTTGCAGGCTTACTGCCTTTACAAACTGGAGAAGTTAAGCGCACATCGAATGTGCGTTTTGCCTTTGTCGGACAGCACGAATTCACTTTACATGATCGCTTTCCCGCAACCGTCTTGGAAGTCTTAATGAGTGCGTTCAGTGCTGAATTGGGTTTCTTCAAATATCCAAATCAAACGCATAAAACGGAAACGATGAATATGATGGAAACTTTGGGTTTGGCTGATCTTAAAGATCAAAAACTGGCAAACTTATCAGGCGGACAAAGACAACGTGTTTTTATCGCACGTGCATTACTTATGAAACCAGATGTCTTATTTTTAGATGAACCCACCTCTGCGCTTGATCCTCACTTTACTTTAGATTTATTGAAAAAGCTCAATCAATTTGTTCATGAAGGGCTTACCATTTTAATGGTGACGCATGATTTAGGAATCGCACAAAGCATCAGTTCGAATGTTTATTGTGTTGAAGAACATAATGTATTAAAACTCGATGCGCATAGCATCGAAGAAGAGTTGGCACATCGTCATTCTCATGTGGGGCACGTTCATGTTTAATTACGGTTTTATGGTAAGAGCCCTAAGTGTTGGGACAATGATTGCTTTGATTGCGCCTTTAATGGGTCAAACTTTAGTGTTGCGTCGTTTATCGATGGTATCAGATGCGGTTGCCCATGCGACATTAGCTGGGATTGCGATTGGGATGCTGTTAGGGATAGATCCCATTCTTTCGGCGATTGTTACCTCTGTTGTGGGTATTTTATTCATCGATGTTTTAAGAAAAAGACTGCCTGATTATGCGGAGGTGGCCGTCGCGATTTTAATGTCAGTCGGGATTGGTTTAGCGGGTACACTTTCTTCATTTGTGTCTGACAGTGCAAACTTTACAGCCTTTCTTTTTGGTTCTATTGTAGCGACGACCCCTAATGAAGTTATTTTCATTACCGTCGTCAGTGTGCTTATTCTATTGATGTATGTCTTGTTTTATAAAGAAATGTTTGCAATTACCTTTGATGAGAAGATGGCTGAATATCATGGGATAAAAACAAAAATTGTGAATATGATTTTTATGATTATGTTGGGGGTAACTTTAAGTGTTGCGGCTAAAACGGTGGGATCATTGATTCTAAGTTCTTTGTTGATTCTACCTGTGGCTTCGGCATTACAATTTGCGTCTAGTTATAAGAAGACGTTACTGTGGGCCATTGTCTTTTCACTGACTGCGATGTGGTCTGGTTTAACTTTGTCGTTCTATTTTGGATTGAAACCGGGTGGGGCAGTCATTTTGATTTCTGTTTTAATTTATCTTATGATTTTACCCATAAGAGGACTTAAACGATGAATTTTCCAAAACATCTTAAGAAAACAAAATCTCGGCTACAAGTCTTTGAACTCTTTGAACATGAGAAGGATCCATTAAGTGTGGATCTTTTATCCGAGAAACTTCCCACTGTTCATTTGGCAACCCTCTATCGTATTGTCGAAGAGTTTGAGAAAGAAGGCGTTTTGCGTTTAACGGATGATTTCAATCCTAAGAAAAAGCGTTACCAATTCAATGAAGCCAAACATTATCACTATTTAAAATGTGTGGATTGTAAAAAAGAAATTCGTTTAGAAACCTGTCCAGTGCATTTTCATGCGCCTAAGGGTTTTGTAGTGTTAAGTCATCGTTTAGAAATTGAGGGCTTATGCGAAAGCTGTGCCCAGAAAAGAGCAGCATGAAAAAATATACACTGATTACCGGAGCTTCCAGTGGCTTAGGAAAAGAATATGCTTATGCATGTGCACGTAAACAGGAAAACCTGATCCTAGTGGCTAGACGAGCATCTTTGCTCAATGAAATCAAAGAAGATCTTAAAGTCTTTAAGGTGGATGTTTTGGTGATCCCTTTTGATTTAAGTCAAAAGGAAGCTGCTTTTGAATTAGTTAACAGCATTCCTAAAGATATCTTCATCAATAAACTGATTAATAATGCTGGTTTTGGCAATCATGGTATCTTTGAAAATTTAGATAAACAAAAAATGTTGGACATGAATGCCTTAAACATCGATGCACTGACGCATTTGTGTTATGCGCTGATTCCCA
>CAZHIG010000079.1:0-5160 GCA_964532705.1 uncultured Erysipelotrichaceae bacterium | reverse complement strand
CCAGCATTGGCTAAAGGACTCTCACCATTGTCAGAAGGTTTATAGTTATCTACCACCGGTAGCTCTAAAGGCAAGTCATCAATTTCAACAGATCGTTGGGTTCCATCTTCCATCAGAATGATGGGAATGGGTTCTCCCCAATAACGTTGACGAGAGAAGATCCAGTCTCTAAGCTTATAGGTAACCTTAGCTTCGCCTTTTCCTTGTTCTTTGAGCCACTCAATCATGGTTTTTAGACCATCTTCTTTGTTTAAGCCATTAATAAAGCCAGAATTAATGTGTTGACCATCACCCGTGTAGGCTTCAAGATCTATATTTCCCCCCTCTAATACTGGGATAATCTCTAGATTAAACTTCTTCGCAAAATCATAGTCACGCTCATCATGGGCAGGGACGGCCATAATGGCTCCAGTCCCATAACTGGCTAAGACATAATCACTGATGAAAATGGGTACAGCTTTATCATTGACTGGATTGATCGCATAAGCACCAGTGAATACACCAGTTTTATCTTTATTAAGTTCAGTTCTTTCTAAATCAGATTTTGAAGCACAGGCGTCAATATAAGCTTTAACCTGAAGTAATTGTTCTGGTGTACTGATTTCTAAGACAAAAGGATGTTCAGGCGCAAGCACACAATACGTTGCCCCAAAAAGGGTATCTGCACGGGTCGTAAAGACCGTAAATTCTTTTGGATGATCTTTTACTTTAAAATGAACATTGGCACCTACTGATTTTCCAATCCAATTCTTCTGCATGTCTTTTGTACTGGCAGGCCAATCCACGAGTTCTAAGTCTTCTAAGAGTCTTTCCGCATATTCTGTAATTCTTAATACCCATTGACGCATCGGAACACGATACACAGGAAAATTACCCCGTTCGCTCTTGCCATCAATGACTTCTTCATTGGCTAAAACAGCCCCTAGTTCTGGACACCAGTTTACGGGAATCTTATCCACATAGGCTAAGCCTTTATTGTAGATTTGAAGGAAGATCCATTGTGTCCACTTATAGTAATTTGAGTCTGTGGTGCTAAATTCTTTCGACCAATCATAAGACAAGCCTAAACGTTTGATTTGTCCTTTAAAGGTTTGAATGTTTTGTTTGGTAAATTCGGCAGGATGATTGCCTGTATTTAAGGCATGCTGTTCAGCAGGCAAACCAAAAGCATCCCACCCCATTGGATGTAGAACATTGTAACCTTGCATTCTACGCATTCTAGATAAGATATCCGTTGCGGTATACCCTTCAGGATGTCCTACATGAAGACCATTTCCACTGGGATAGGGAAACATGTCTAGAATATACGCTTTAGGTTTTGAGAAGTCATGGACATCACATTTAAAAGTCTCATTTTCTTCCCAATATTTTTGCCACTTCTTTTCAATCTCTTGATGATTTTTCATAAAGCCTCCTTAAAATAAAAAAAGCACCGTCAAGGGCGAATGACTCGCGGTACCACCTTAATTTATGCATCTGCATACACTTTGAACCGATAACGGGGTCATCCGTAAAAGTTTATCTTTTATACTCCAGACTGAGTTTCATTGGTTTGAACGCTTGTGTTTCAGCACTTCCACAAGTCTCTAAGACATTCATTCTAACTACTAAGGTCTTTCATTGCTTACGTGTTAAGTATACTTAAGGCATACAGGCATTGCAAGTGTCTCATGCTACAATAATCTCATGTCTAAATTTATCTATTCAAGCGACAACAAACGCTACCATACTTTTAGTTATGATTCTAAAAAGCGATACCAAAACAAAGTATTTAAAGTTGGTTTAAATGCAGATTTTAACTGTCCAAATCGAGATGGACATAAAGCCCATGGGGGGTGTTCTTTCTGCAATGCGATTGGATCAGGTGATTTCCAAGGCAATACGCACGATGATCTGTTATCACAATTTGAAAAAGGCATTTCGATTCAAAAACAAAAATGGCCCAATGCCAAAGCCATTGCTTATTTTCAAGCCTTCAGTAACACCTATGCCCCGCTTGCTTATTTAAAAACACTCTATGAACCCTTTATTCATCATCCAGATGCAATTGCACTATCCATCGCAACACGCATTGACTGCCTCAACAACGACATCATCGATTATTTAGAGAGCTTAACGAAATTTAAGGACATTTATCTTGAGCTGGGTTTACAAACCATTCATGACCAAAGTGCCCTTCACATGAATCGTGCTTATTCATGGGCTGATTTCTTAGAAGGATATCAACGACTAAAAAATAGCCCACTTAAAGTAGTGATTCATTTGATGAATGGTTACCCAGGTGAAACCAAATCTATGATGGTTGAAACCGCAAAAGAAGTAGGAGCTTTAAAACCCTATGGGATTAAGATACATATGCTTAATGTGTTAGAAGATTCGAGTCTTGGACAACAGTATTTAAAAAAGCCTTTTGATGTTTTAAGCAAAGATGAATATATAGATGTTGTATTAGAACAATTGGCTGTGATCCCAGAAGAAGTGGTTATCCTACGTTTAACTGGGGATTATGCATCCAAACATTTACTTGCGCCTCAATGGATCACTCAAAAAGTTTCAGTCCTAAACGATTTAGATAAACGTATGGCCAATGAAAATCGATTTCAAGGGGATCGTTTATGAAACGTGTAACAACATTTGTTCATGATTATTGTCAAAATCACCTAAAGCCTGAATCCATCATCTGTGATCTCACCTGTGGAAATGGCAACGATACTTTATTTTTAGCTCAACATTTTAAGCATGTCTTTGCCATTGATATTCAAAAAGCTGCTATAGAGAGTACGAAAAATAAAGTTAGAAATTATTCCAATGTTAGCTTGATTCATGCCTCACATGCAGATCTAAATGTACTAGAACTCCCTAAAATAGATGCCTTTATCTTTAATAGTGGCTATTTGCCTAATGGTAATCAACAGATCATCACAAACGTAGTTTCTACTTTGCACGCCATTAAAAAAGCCCACGCTTTACTAAAAGAGAATGGGCTTTTGATTTTAACATTCTATCGAAAACATCCAGGGGGACTCGAAGAATATCAAATAGTTTATCCAAATATCCCTAGGTTTGGTTATAAAGAACTTATCCAATATGTTTATGATAATGATCCTCTAAGTCCGATTGTTCATATCTTCAAGCAAGGCTAGAAAAGCAGTTAAGTCTCTTCTATGAACAAAGGCATCAATTGGGTTTTCACCCACTTTTAGATTTTCTAGCACTTCATTTGAACTGAGCCAGTCAATCGACTCAATCAAAATTTTCTCTTCAAGCGTTCTATTTGTTTCTTCTAAATAGGATTCAAAGTCCGCTACAAAGAAAACACTGTAGGTTAGCCTTTTGATTGGATTCAAACGATCGATAACGGCACCAATACATTGATAATTAGAAGCCACAGCGCCCATTTCTTCCGCAACTTCACGAATGGCTGTTTCCACAAATGTCTCGTTATCTTCAACGCCACCCCCAAGGGTTTCATAATGATTGCGTTTACCAAAACCATCTTCCCCAACTATCTTTAAAAAGGCGTAGTGTTCATCTCTTTTTAAAAATACACGTGAGGTGAAACGAATGGTTTCAATGGTTTCTGATTTCCAATAAGGATCATCATATACAGCAAGAATTCTCATACCCTTCATTATAAAGCAAAAGACATCTTACGATGTCTTTGTTTAGTGTTTGATTTTATCGGGGGATAATTATACATTCGATGGGTGGGGGAAGTTGAATGTATAAGCATCAAACACTCGGGTCTGAACCCATCTCTATATTACAAATTAAGTAATATGTTGTCAATGTATAAACAACAAACTTGATGAATAACTTAGAAAACATAGAAAAAAGACGAGGGATCGTCTTTTTTCACTGCTTGTAAAGGGGAAAGACAACTGTACGATTCAAAGGAGATTATAGAAGAGAAGAAAATTTTCGTACAGGCAAGTTATCTTGCACTCTTAATATAAGCAATCAATGTGTCACATCCATGTCATAAGCATGTGAAATTTTGTGATTAAGAAGCTTGAAGTTTGGTATAGCGATAGATAAGAATGAGAGGAATGATCAAACTAGAGGCAATGACGAGTAATGTAAAATCAATCCCTCCAAACTCAATCAGTGCAGCTGTAATTAAGGGAGTGATGGTTGCTCCAATGCCCATATAAATTGATAAAGCCATCATTTGCCCTGTGGATCTTAAATGTTCTGGTGATTCATTAAAGATTAATGCTTTCGAAGTAATCATTAAGAATGGGAATGTCAACATCTGTAACAGGGATGCCACGATCATTAAGAAAGGACTGGGTGCAAAAGCATAGGCGACAAATCTTAAAACATACATCAATAGAGCAAAGCCTAGCATTTGAACCAATTTATACTTCTTCATAAGATAGCCACCTAAAAACATCACTGGGAGTTCTACCACAGCTTGAAGAGCAAATCTCAAATATTTCTCTGTTTCTGAAGCTTGTAAAGCTTCCATTTTCATCACAACGATGAGTCCATCACTGTTGGAAACCATAAATGCAAAAAACAAGATGGACACAACCAACATGTATCTTTGATTGAGCAGTAATAGTTTCATATCTTTAATTGTAATGGGTGCGGCATGTTGCGCTTTAACCACATCTCTAAGTTGTATGGATAGAAGCATTAATGAAATTGATATCAGGGTGTAAGTTAAACCTAAAGCATTGAACCCATATCGTTTTAATACTTCAGTAACAATGTATCCGCCGATGATCCAACCAATGGTTCCCATTCCACGTACGGCACCATAGTTCTCTTTAATCACCGGATCAAGTTCAAGCGCCCATGAATCCAATAAGCCGATTGTGATGCTCATGAGTGAACTGATAAGAGCAATCACAATTAAATGGAAATAAAACTCCTTTTGAGTAAAACTAAACATTAAATAGACACCTAAGGTTCCTAATATTTGTGCGCCATAAAAGAGCTTTTTAATGGTTTTCAATTTATCGGCTAAATAACCCGTCACAATTTGATAAACAAAACCAATAGCAGCTTGTAGACTAAAAATCAAATTCATTTCTGTGGCACTGTACCCTAAAGAGGCTAAGTAAGGAATTCTTTGGGTAAGTGGAATATAAGCTCCAAAAAAAACTAAGAAAAATAAGACCATAATTTGAATCATTAAACGGTTTTTCTTGA
>CAZHIG010000078.1:0-5255 GCA_964532705.1 uncultured Erysipelotrichaceae bacterium | reverse complement strand
GATTGTTCCATCAACATCACTTCTTCAATGGGTACTTGCTTTGCCAATTCAAGAATTTCGTCAAGTTGACGCTTCCACAAGGAAGCATGAATGGTTTGTCTTAGAATATAGCGCATATTAAGCCTCGATTAAAGATGATGATTCTTTATCGATATAAATTTCAACATCATCATGATTTAAAAAAGCAGTGGCTGGTAAAAGAGGTGTCAGCTCTTTGGCATGATATAGATTCGCAATGGCTTGTGCTTTAACTCGATACGGTACAGCGCTGATGATGTGCTTGCACGCTAAAATTTGATGTACGGTCATCGAAATGGCTTGTTGAGGTACATCATCAAAGGTTTTGAACCAACCTTCACCCATTTGTTGATTTCGACAAGCTTCATCTAAATTCACCACATGATAGCTGGCTTTTGTTTCAAAGTTTGCTGGTGGATCATTAAAGGCAATATGACCATTTTCTCCGATCCCTATTAAACCAATATCAATCGGACACCGTGTGATTTCTTTCGTTAATCTTGCTATACATTGTTCAACCCCTTCATTAGGATCTACAAAATGAAACGCTTTAAGATTCACTTTGTTGGCAAATCTTTCTTTTAGATATTTTATAAAGGATGCTGGATGATTCACATTGATGCCTAAGTACTCATCAAGATGAAATGCTTCCACTTTTGACCAATCAATATCCAAAGTTAATAAGGCTTCAAAACTCGTGAATTGAGATGCACCCGTTGAAAAAATAAGCCGTGCTTCTCCTTTTTCAGAAATCGCTTCATCAATCTTTTTCTTGGTGGCAAGCGCTACTTTCATGCCTAGATCTTTGGCATCTAAACAGTGTATAAATTTCATTTCATTTCCTTCTTTCTACAATCTAATTCATTCATATCTGCGATCTTTAAGATTCCAAACATGGCATAGTTTCTTCCATCACTCTCATCATAAATACGTTTATTTAACCAGTCTTCAAAGCCTTTAAATGGACGTATTTCTTCGTAATCGATCGAGTGTGGACTCATCCCACAAGCAATACGTGTATATAAGCTATGTCCGTCAAATCCAAACAATCGGATGTTTTCAATCTTTAGTGTTTTAAGCCACTCAATGGTTTTTAGCACTTCATAAGATCTTAGAAAAGCGAGTGAGTCACCCAACCACAACAAATCATCATTCAGTTTGTATAAGGATCCATAAGCCTCATCTGATTTAGCCCAATAAATGAGTTCTCTTTGTTTTAGATACCCTTCTCCGCTTAGATCAAGGATAATGAGATTCTTTCCCTGGTTTAAATTCTCATGAATAAAATCCTCATGTGAAGAAAGATCTGAACTGCCTTTTGGCCAAACCAATATAAGTGTTTCTTCTACAGATTTCTTTTGTTTATACCACAAAATTGAGTTGGTGATATCGATTTGAGTATTGAATGTCCAATGTTCCAAAAGATACTCATTTGTTTCATCTAAAATGCTTGCTCTTTTAGCATTAAAATTTTGGAAAATTCGGTTGCGATAAACATTCTTATCGAAATATCTCTCAAGATTTCTTAAGCGATTAGGGCTTCTTCTTGATTGATGTTTTTTTATTTGATGATAGTGATCTAGGTTTAAATGATAGACAAAACGCGCATCTTTAAAGTCAGTAGATATTTGACCACTTTGTGTACAAATGCATTTTGGATCATCAATGTATTCCACTTCAACATGATCTTCTAGCTTAAATACATTTTGAAAAAAGCGTGCTGCTTCTGTGGCCATTTCAACAGGATAACTGTGCTCTATTTCAAATATGTTTTTTGACAGATTCTCTACTGAATTGAGTGCTTGATAAATTTGTTTAGCAATTTCATAAGTCTCCAAAGAGCCTTCGATTGGAAAAAAATCATAAGTCGCCAACATGATATGCAGAGGTTTTGGCGCAAAAGCAATTAATAAGTCTTCATGATCAAAGCCGAGTGCAGATAAATTAAACCAATGTTGTTCACGATCTTGGGGCTGACCTGTTTTTTGATAATGGTCCCGCCGCGTGATAAAGGTTGCAGGAGCTGCTGCTTGAATACGATCATCTAGTACCATTAAGAGTGAACTCAAAGTGCCACCTCCAGAATTACCTGTGATACCAATCTTTGATGTGTCCACATCATTACGTGAAACCAAGTAATCAATGGCTCGTATATGGTCATACACCATATAACGTGCAACATTAGCGCCCAATAAAGTTGACTGATAACCCGCCATATCATGTTCGAAGGTTAAGGCATCAACTTTCAATTCTCCGTTCATTAAATAACTTAAACGTTCACCTTGACCAAAGTTATCAATCACTAAAACAATAAATCCATTAGATACGAGAGTTTGCGCAACCCATTGATATTCTAATGAATGTTTCCCTAATCTTTGATGCCCACAACTCAGTAGAATCGCTGGATATTTATCCTTTTGATTAAAGCTAGGTTTATAGAGATTAGCACTGACATAGACCTTTTCCAAGGATTCAAATATGATATTTTCTTTGATATACGTTTCATATTCATGTACAGCCGTAATTTTAGGGTTTAGGGAAGTGCTTGCCTTTGGAAGACCTCCTAATGCAATCAGTACATTTTCCTTAAACCAAGCTTGGTGATGTTGAATCTTTTCGGCATTATCCAGTTGACGTTTAAGTCGATTGCGTTTTTCATACGCTTGTTTAGAGCGATTTAATATCATACGATTCAATTGATCTTTAGAATCGGTATTCATCAAGCCATTTTCACTTAATGCTTGTATGGATTGAAGTGTTTTCATAGGAAATTAAGATCATCAACCCTAAAAGAGGGGTAGATGCCTTTCTGAGAGAAATCACCAAACAATGCTTTAGAATCAAAGTTTAGATCGGATCGAATGACTTTAAAGGTACCTGTCATGTGTATAGGATGTGCATATTTTTGATGAGCTTCTAGAATAGGGAGTGAGCTTCGATAAAACAGTTTATCAACTTTCATTTTAAGCGCTAAATCTTCAGCCATGTTTAAACAGACTTTTTCATTTCCAACCCATTCAATCATGTAGGCAATCTTTATATTTCCTTCATAGCCAACCTTAAGACATACAAATGAAGAATGATCTTGGCTTTCTAGTACGAAGTTTTGATCCTCTTTAAGTTTCTCAAAATGACCCTTAAGCATTAAACTGAGTTCAGAATAACTACGATCAAACTTAGGTCCTTTTTTTAACATATAAGCATATAAATAAGCATCAACATTCAATGAATTAAAGCTATCGTGAACCGTATAAAGTAGATCATTCGAGTGTAAAATTTCTTTTTGCAAGTGAACTTCATTTAGAAGTCCTACTGTTTGAGCTCCAAATCTTAGGTAGTTTTTTCCTTCACCTGATATATAAATAAAATCTGTTGTATTTTTAAGCGTCTCTTCAACAAACACCAATAGTTTGGAGGAAAGCCCTTGGCCCCGATAACTTGGATGGGTACAGACGGCGCCAAGAGCACTAGCATTTAACACTTTTTCTTCATATCTTAGGACTGTTGGATAAGTAGCGATAAAACTGATGATGGTTTGATTGTCAAAAGCTGCGAATAAGTGATTAAGATTATAACCATTAAAGACGTGTGGATAACGTCTTTCAAAGAAAGAGTCGCACTGAAAGAACACCTCATTACAGAGTTGAATGGCTTGTTTTAGTTCTTCTTGTGTTTTTAAAGTGCGAATTTCAATCATTCTTTATACTCCACAAATTGTTTGGATTCGATGCTTTCGTCGGCTAAGAAAGCCAAGAGTGAAGCTCTTACGCCATCCGCGACAGATGCGACCGGTTTTGTATTGTCTCTAATGCATTCAGTGAACTCACGGACCACAGTTGTATCCCCGCCTCCATGAAAATTCATGCCTGAAATATGATACTTTTCTGTTTGATTGGTACGATAGTTTATTTTTGTAAGATTGCCTTCTTCAAGATCACCAAAAATCATTCCATACTCAAAATGAATCATGATGTCTCGGCCATCCTTACCACTCATTGCGATGACATTAAAGATGCCATGCGTATTGTCATCAAATTGAAGCATGACCGTTTGTGAATCGTTGATGTCTGAAACATTTCCATAAATGCATTCATCGACGCCCCCTGCAGTCTTATCCAATAAAACCTTTCCATCGTGATACTTCGCATACCCCTTAATATCTTCTCGATAAATGCATTTTTTATCAGGGCACGTAGAGCAGTGTGTTTGTCCTACTGATTCTCTTACAAAGGTTCGTGACCCTAAAGAAATCACTCCGATGGGTTTAGCATCCATTTCTTTGATGTAGCACATCATATCTAGGTCGTGACTACATTTTTCATTCATAAAACCACCCGTAAATTCAACCATGCGATGCCAACTGCGCTTAAACTTCGTTCCATGAGCGACACTTAGACGTTCATTCATTTGAATTTGAGTAATACGTCCCATGTCTTTTTTAGAAACCCATGATTTGATTTTGCGATAAAACGGTGAGTATCTCATCACAAAGCCGACTTGAATGACTTTTGGATAGTTCTTAGCAATTTCTTTAATTTCTAAAACAGCTTCTTTGGTTGTTGCAAGAGGCTTCTCTAAGAAAATGTGATAGTTTCCTTGGGTTAAACGTTTAAAGACTTGAAGATGTGTCCATTCTGGCGTCATGATGAAGGCTCCATCGACAGCATTTGATGGGTATTTCTCTAACATTAATTCGAGATCATTAAAGATTTCTACCCCTTCAATTTTGGCTTCTTTAAGTCGTGCTTCAATAAATGGATTACCTTCTACAAAGGTATCCATAATGGCAACAACTTTGCAGTTGAGTTCATTTTCTAATATTTCTGAGAAGAAGATGCCTCGGGCACCGCCTCCAACGATGATAAATTTTTGCATGTTTAGTTCCTTTACTTTGTCATCTCTTCGATTGAAACAACTCTATGCTCTTTAATCGATTCATTGATGGCCATTCCAATATATGCAGCATTAAAGCCAGATGTACTATCCGCCATATGATTAAGTGGGTCAGGCATCTCTTTGCCAGAAAAAATCATCTCCATCATTCGGTCATCCCCACCCCCATGACTTCCACTTGAGATGGGTACTTCAATGTCTTTTTTACGACCTTGATCATCATAAACACTCAGGTGATAGATTTGTTCATTCGCAAATGGACCAATCAAGCCATGAAAATCTTCAGCTTCAATACGACCTTTATCCCCCGTGATGGTTAAGCGATACCCTTCATAAGGCGCATA
>CAZHIG010000077.1:0-5260 GCA_964532705.1 uncultured Erysipelotrichaceae bacterium | reverse complement strand
AGACACTCTATAATAAACACGAGGTTTATATGTCACATCCAACCAATGAATTAAAAATAAAATTCTTAGAACTAAAGTCCTTTAAACAACTTACACAAATCCAAACTAAGGTTATGAGTCCAATCCTTAAAGGTAAAGATATCATTGCCATATCAAAAACAGGCACAGGAAAAACCTATGCGTATCTTTTACCTAGCTTAAATCGGATCAATACACAACAAAACAGAACTCAAGTGATGATCATTTGTCCAACTCAAGAATTGGTTGAACAGACCTATGAGTTTGCGATGGACTTAGAGACTTTATTTCCTGATGTTAGAATATTAAAACTAACAAAATTGACGGATACTGATCGCATTAATGTTATTGATTTTCCACACATGATCATTGGAACTTTAGGGAAACTTAAAAGCATATTTTTAGAAAAACAACAACTTCGCATTGATCACGTCCAGACGCTTATTATTGATGAAGCCGATATGATGTTGGATCCTAAAAACTTATTAGAACTTGATGAGTTAAGTGGTAAAATGCCTAAGCAACTTCAAACTTTAGTTTTTAGTGCGACCATACCAAATCAATTAACCAAATTTATGAAGCAATATATGCATCAAGCTCAAGTCATTAAGATTGAACTTGATGAAGTCTTTGATCCAAGAATTGAACATCATATCATCTCAGTAAAGGAAAATTCGCAAAAGAAACTCTTACAATTAATGGATCATATTAATCCAGCACTTTGCTTAATCTTTCTTCAAGACAATGATGAATTGGAACTCTTTGAAAAGTTATTTAGAACAAAGAATATAGAATTTGTAAGTTTACATGGAAAACTTAGCCCAAGAGAAAGACATCAAGCCTTAAAACAAATAAAAGATGGAAGGGTACAATACATCTTAAGTACTGATGTTGCTGCTCGAGGATTAGATTTGGAAATGGCAACCGATGTTATATCGATAGGATTACCATCAGAACTTAGTTTCTACACCCATCGATCTGGACGCATTGGTCGGGCAGGTAAAAGTGGCCGTAGTTTCTTACTATACACCGATAAAGATGATCGTGGTATTTTAAAATTGATGGACATGGGTTTACATTTTATTCATGAATCTGTAGGTCCAAATGGCTTTAAACAGTTGCGCTCCTATGTACATCAACACAAAGTTAAACCTTCAGAATTAGACATCGAAATTACGAAGATGATTAAAGGTCGTTCTAAGAAAGTAAAACCTGGATATAAGAAAAAGTTAACGCAAGAAATTGATTCGATTAAGCGCAAACGTAAACGTCAACTGATCCAAGCCAGCATTAAAGCACAACAAAAAGAAAAAAGTAAACTTCAACAAAAAGAAAAAACAGGGCGTTAAGTCCTGTTTTCTATGTGCTTTTGTATTTCTATTTTGAGTTCTTCAACAATCTTATCTTGAGGAATACTTCGTATAAATTGGCCTTTTTTGAACAGCATAGCTTCCTTATGTCCACCCGCAACACCAATATCAGCTCTTGATGCTTCCTGTGGGCCATTGACTGGACAGCCCATAACGGCTACGGTGACGTCCTCAGAAATAGTATCAAGATACGTTTCCATTTCTTTAACAATTTTGAGCATGTCATATTGAATGCGTCCACACGTTGGACACGCAATTAAATTAGCAACTTTATGGTAAAGATCAAAATTGCGTAATAATTGTTTCGCAATCTTCATTTCTTCAACTGGATCATCACTGACTGAGATACGTAAGGTATCACCAATGCCGTCATGTAGTAAAGCACCCAGTGCTGCGGATGATTTAATCGCAGCCCCAAATAAAGTGCCTGCTTCTGTTACACCTAGGTGTAAAGGATAAGGAAAGACCTCGGCTGCTTTACGATAGACATCAATAGTGAGTTGAACTTCAGAAGACTTAAACGACAAGACAATATCATGAAAATCAAGTTGGGTTAATGTATCAACATGAAATTGAGCAGATTCAATCATGGCTTCAACACAGGGTTTACCGTATTTCTTTAAGATGTTTCTTTCAATTGAGCCACTATTGATTCCAATACGAATGGGGATATTTTTTGATTTACATGCCTCAACCACTTTTTTAACATGTTCAACATCTCCAATATTCCCAGGATTAATCCGAATTTTATGGATGCCATTCTCGATTGCGATGAGTGCCAATCGATAATTAAAATGAATATCAGCGACAAGGGGTACATTGGTTCTTTCAACAATTTCTTTAATGGCATGTGCATCTTCTTCATCGAGCACTGCAAGACGTATGATTTCACACCCATTCGATTGTAGGGCTAAAATCTGATTGACTGTGGCTTCTACATCTTTAGTTTTTGTGTTTGTCATAGACTGAATTAAGACTTTATTTTGACCCCCAATTTGAAGATCTTTAATTTTGATTGGACGTGTTTCGGTTCGTTTCATTTTGTACCTCGCAAAAAGTATAGCACAGTGTAATTTATGTTTTCATGCATTATAATATCTAAGATATGAATAAATTATTTGAAAGATTTAAAGTCAAACCAAGTTTAAAATTTAATGAAACTGATTACCAAAAGATATTTACGAAACGTCTTAGGGTATTCTCAATCATTTTCACAAGCGTCTTTTTAGTCATCTTAGTTCAACTTTTTAGAATTCAAGTTGTAAATTTTGAAGTTTATCAAACTAAGTTAGATATATTTACCCAAAGAATTCAAAACATAGCATCTCCTCGAGGAGAGATATATGATCGAAATGGAGAAATATTGGTGGGTAATCAAGAACGCTTAGCCATTGTATATTTCCCTCCAAATTGGATGACATCTTCAAAAGAATGGGATTTAGCTTATAAGATAGCTGATGATTTTGAATTTAGTTATGATCATCTTACCATTCGAGATCTTAAGGATTTATTTATTCTTTTATATCCTGAAGTGAGCAGTTCTAAAATCACTGAAGAAGAGTGGGCGCAATACAAACAAAAGAAACTTACTGATACCAATATTTATGAGTTAAAGTTAGCTAGAATTTCTGATCTTGATTTAGCTCGTTTAGATTATCGTACACAAGAGGCGTTTGTTGTTAAAACAGCAATGTCTAAATCACCTTATAATAGTTTAAAAATTATTAAAGACAATGTGACAGTCGATGAAGTTGCACTCTTAATTGAAAACAATATTGAATATCCCGGATTTGATGTATCCATTTTCTTTGATCGTTCTTATCCACAAGGAACACTACTTAAAGGACTCTTTGGGTCTGTGACCAGTTCAACACAAGGTCTTGTATCTGAAAATCTTCTTAGTTATCTCGCTTTAGGCTATTCACGTAATAGTAGTGTCGGTAAGAGTGGTCTTGAACTTCAATATGAATCATTACTTAAAGGCAGTGATAGTCAATATCTTATTAACTATAATGAAGAAGGTTATGCATTATTAAGTGAATACGATTTAGGCTCAAAGGGACAAGATTTAAAACTAAGTATTGATCTAGATTTACAAAGAAAAGTTGAAGAAGTTTTAAAAAATACCTTGATTGAACATCAAGACAACCCATTAAGAGCTTATATGGATACTATTTATCTGGTGGCGATGAATCCCAAAACAGGAGACATTTACGCTTTAGCCGGCATGAAAGAAAATGAAGCTGGCGAAATTTACAATGATCCAGTATCTACTTATACCGACTCTTTTGCAGCTGGAAGTTCAATCAAAGGTGCGGTCGTTTATTTAGGTTTAGATCAAGGGGTTATTCAAGCTGGAGAAACCATTTTAGATGAACCCATTAAAATTGCGGATACACCTTTAAAGAGATCCTATCAAGATTTGGGTTATGTTAATGATTTAACTGCGCTTTCAAAATCTAGCAATGTTTATATGTTTCATATTGCGATGAGATTAGGTGGAGCTAAATATATTTACAATCAAAGGCTAAGTATTGATCCGCAAGCATTTGATACTTTTAGATATTATTTTAGTCAATTTGGATTAGGGGTGTATACAGGCATTGATATGCCTAATGAGTCATTGGGATATCGTGGTTATTCAACGTTAGGAGGACATCTGCTTGACTTTGCGATAGGTCAATATGATACCTATACGACCATTCAATTGGCACAATATATCTCAACCATCGCAAATGATGGAGTTCGAGTGGAACCACGCGTTCTTTTAGAATCTAATTTAAGTTCCACTTCAATAACTGCATTTCAAAATGGTGTAAAAATTTTATCCAGTCTTGAAAATAATGAAGCTTTAAACCGTGTTCAAGATGGACTTAGACTTTGTGTGACAGATGGGCTTTGTCGAAACTTAAGTTCATTGCCTGTTAGTGTGGCAGCTAAAACGGGAACGGCCGAAAATTATATTTATACTGAAAATGACTCCTTTGATGCACCAAACTCTGTTTTGGTTTCCTATGCACCTTTTGAGAATCCTGAGATATCCATTGCATGTGCAATACCTCATGCCTGGAATACCACCAGTCAAACAAATTTATGTTTATCCATATCTAATCAAATCTATGCAGAATATTTTAATAAATGATGACATCCTTTTTTGTAGTATGGTATAATGCCTCTTGCATAGTGAGGAATCAAATATGAGAGAAAACTTAACCTTAGTTTGTACAGAATGTGGCGAAGAAAATTATATCAACACCAGAAATAAGAAACTTCACCCAGACCGTATGCAAGTCAATAAATATTGCCCACGTTGTAATAAAAAGACTGCACACAAGGAAAAGAAATAAGAAAGCCGATAGGCTTTTTTGTTAGGTATGGAAATCATTAGAATACCTTTAGGGGTCTATCAAACCAATTGTTATCTTGTAAAGAGCGACAAACAAGTGATTATCATTGATCCTGGAACCAAGAGTGAGCGAATTATTTCGAAAATCGCCGAAGACGAGAAGGTGCTTGCCATCTTTTTAACCCATGGACACTTTGATCATATTGGTGCTGTTGATGATTTAGTTAAACACTACCAAGTTTCTGTGTATGCTCATGCCAATGAAAGAGAAATCTACACCAACCCTATGTATAACTATGCACAGAATCAAAAGACTAAGATTAATTCGAAGGTAATTGATTTAGATGATTTTTATAAGATGGGTCCATTTGATATTGAAGTCATTGAAAGTTTTGGTCATTCACCAGGATCAGTGATGTTTAAAATTCATAATGAACTCTTTACCGGTGATACTTTATTTAAAAACGGAGTGGGTCGAACGGACTTGTATAAATCAAGTGAACAGGCTTTAAAGAAATCTTTAAAA
>CAZHIG010000076.1:0-5277 GCA_964532705.1 uncultured Erysipelotrichaceae bacterium | reverse complement strand
ATAGGATTGATGGATTTTGTGAATAAAGAAGGATTTAGAGAGGTCGTAAGAACGATGGAAAATATTGAAAAAAATGTATTGCTTAAAGAAAACATCAAAGTCAATTGTGAATTATGTAGCAGTGACGAAGCCATTCTAAGAGTGGGTCAAGATCTTGTGAAGAGTGGCTATGTTGAGGAAAAGTATATCGAAGGCATGTTGGCAAGAGATCATTCTTTGTCTGTTTTCATGGGGAACCGCATTGCACTTCCGCATGGAGAATATGAGTATAAAAAGAACATTTTAAAAAGTGGAGTTGTTCTTCATGTTTATCCAAAACCCATAGATTGGCATGGTGAAGCAGTATCTTTGGTCATCGGTTTGGCTGGGATTGGTGAAGAGCACATGATGATTCTATCGAATGTTGCGACCGTTTTTGGAGAAATAGAAGCTGTAGATGAAGTGGTAAAAAATCAAAACATTGATGAAATCTATGACTTATTAACACAAAATGAGGAAGCTTAAATGAAAGCATTACATTTTGGTGCAGGCAATATTGGTAGAGGTTTCATCGGATTAATCCTTTCGCAATCAGGCTATGAACTTAGTTTTGCGGATGTGAGTGAAGGCATCATTGACGCACTTAAAGCACGCAAAGCATATACGGTGCAAGAATCCTCAGATACTTCGATGATCCATACTGTAAAAAACGTACACGCTTATCATAGTGTTAAAGACGTAGAGGCTCTTATGGATCATTTATGTGAAGTGAATCTTGTTACGACAGCCGTTGGCCCAAACATTCTTCCTCACATCGCGCGTTCTTTGTTTCCCATGGTTCAAAAACGAATGCTACAACACAATCAAAATCCATTAACGCTCATTGCTTGTGAAAACACCATTGGTGGAAGCAAACAACTTAAAGATGCACTCTATGAACTTCTAAATGAGGAAGAGAAAGTTTATTGTGATCGTTTCTTCGCGTTTCCAAACTCAGCGGTTGATCGGATTGTGCCCAATCAAAAAAATGACGATGTTTTACATGTCAAGGTAGAACCTTTCTTTGAATGGGTCATTGATTCGACACAGCTCAATCAAGAACTCCATTTAAAAAATGTCGTATTTACCGATAACTTAAATGCGTTCATCGAGCGCAAACTTTTCACTGTAAATACAGGTCACGCCAGTGTGGCTTATAAGGCATATCAATTAGGGTATAAAACAATTGGTGAAGCGATGAAAGACGCATTTGTTTATCAACATGTTTTAAATGTCCTCCATGAAACAGGGGCACTCTTATGTTTAAAATATAAGTTTAGTCATGAAGATCATGAAGCTTATATTCAAAAGACACTCAAGCGATTTATGAACCCAGCCATCATTGATGAAGTCATTCGAGTGGGACGCTCTCCCTTACGTAAACTGTCTAGGAATGATCGTTTTATTAAACCCTTTGCGGAATGTGTTGAAGCAGGGCTACCTGTAGATGCGCTTAAAAAAGCGATTTATACAGTTTTAGACTTTGCGGTGATTGAAGACCCTGAAGCCAATGAACTTCAAGAACTTCGACTAAAAATGGATGATGCTTCACTGCTTCTTAAAGTGAGTGGCTTGACACAGGATTCCAAAGCATACAAAGCATTGATTAAGTAAAAAGATGACAAAAATAAAAGCGAAATCATTTCGCTTTTATTCTGTTTCTTTCTTAGGAAGAATATTAATGTCGACCCGTTGTGGACTTGAATAGGAGGCTGTAAAAGTAAAATAGTCAGCTTGCTCATCCCCAGAATGCGTATAGGTAAACATGCCTGTGCTTCCATCAAAACTTAATTGACCATGCGTTGGATACTCCAGCACATTGAAGTAAAGATATGAGGTATAAGGATCATAACCTTTAACTTGACCTGTTAAGACTTCTCCATTATAAACTCCAACACTCTGATAGAAAGCCACAGGACTGGCCAACTCAGCCAGTTGAGAGAACGCTTCTTTGACTAAACCCGTTACCACTAAATTAGGACTGGTGCTTGCACTTGGATAAACATAAGGATAAACCCCACTGACATGGGTGATATCAACAACATCTTCAGGCCTTGGTATGGCTTTAGGTTTAGTTTTGTTTACATAATAGGCATCTAAGATGCTTGAGTTGATTTTACCAGGTAAATTTAAATTGATTTGAGCTTGATCCAGATATGAGATTTGATCTTTAACCGCTTGATCATAACCGACCCATACCGCTGTAACGATCTCGGATGTTCCCGCAATCATCCACTTGTCTTTTGCTGAGCCTGATGGAATGCCGAATGCCAGTCCGGTATCCCCCCAGTCAGAGGTTCCTGTTTTTGCATACACAGAGTAGGATCGATCTAAGATCTGCATAAAATTTCGATAAGGACCTGAAACATCTTGTTCCATCATCGTGGCTGTAATGAAAGCTGCAGCAGGAGATAAGACCGTTTTACTTTGTGTTTGGTAAACATAATCTTCAACATCGTCTTGGTATTCGATTTTGAGAACAGTATGCGCTTCGTTAAACTGACCTGCATTTAGCATTGCGCCATAAGCTTGAGCCATTTGAAGGGGAGAAGCTTTAAACAATGAACCCCCAATCCCATACCCTAAGTCATAATTAGAAGCGTTGACTTGATCAAAACCAAGGCTATTAAGATAGGCAATGGTAGCTTCAGGACCGATTGCTTCATCGACATTTTGCATGGTTTCAATGGCTGGAATGTTTAAAGAATTACCAATCGCATAGGCGATTGAAACGTCACCACGATACACATCATCAAAGTTTTTAATGACGACATCTGTCCCAGCATAAATAATGGGTCGATCGTGAAGGATGTGTTGGGTTGACCAGCCTAAATGTTCAAAGGCCAAAGGATAGGTCAAAATGAGTTTTGCGCTAGATCCAGGTTGTCTAAACATATCAGTGGCTCGATTAAACAAGCGTTCACCATAGTAATAACGACCCCCACCAATGGCTAAGATTTCGCCTGTGCTTTGATTGAGTGAAATCATGGAGGATTGAATGATTTCATTGGGAAAGGCAACACTTTCCACTTCACCATTCAAAATAGATTCGAAATGTGTTTGTAGTTGAGTATCTAAAGAAGTATAGATGGTCATTGATTTCAGTGCTGGATCAAACCCTGTCACTTCTTTTACTTCTTGAATGACAGCATCGACATAGGCTTGATAAGGTTTAGCGCCTGAAGCTTCAACCCCTGATACAAGTTCACCCACGATAAGATTTTCGATCGGGATGCTTTTAGCAAGATCAGCTTCAGCTTGACTGATGTAACCATGATAGACCATAAGATCTAAGACCACATGGGTTCTTTCAGTCGCAAGTTCTAAATTTTTAATTGGGTTATAGGCATTAGGGGCATTGATGACCCCGGCCAACATCGCACTTTCAACAAGATTCAGTTCACTGACATCTTTACCAAAATAAAACTCTGAAGCGGTTTGAATGCCTCTACGATTTTGAGGAACCCCAAAGTTTATTCGATTGAGATACATCTCAAGAATACGCTCTTTATCGATGATGGTTTCAGCTTCTAAGGCTAAAGCAATTTCTTGTATCTTTCGATTGATGCCGTCTAAACCTGATCGAGGGGCTAAACTTTCCTCTGTTTCAAAGTAAGTGCCTTTGACCAATTGCATGGTAAAGGTAGAACCGCCTTGCGAGAAACTTAAGCTCAGTATATTTTCGATCATTGCTTTGACAAAACGTGGGATATCAAAGCCGTTGTGTTCAAAGAAACGAGAATCTTCAATCGAAACAAAAGCATCAATGGTGACTTGAGGGAGTTGCTCATAATCGATGTTGGTTCGAATTTGAGTACCAATCTCAGCAATGACAATACCATCTTTATCTAAGACTTTTGTTGATTCCTGTTCTACGAAATCAGCTTCAAGCAGTTCAGGCGCATTTTGTGCAACGCTAAAGATATACGTTAAACCTATGAGGAGTCCTAGGCTGCTGATCAGCATTGCACTTAATACCATTTTTTTAAATAGCGATATTTTTATTTTTTCTGTTTTCTTGGGGGAAACTTCTGACGGTTTTTTTGTTGGGAAAATCATACTTTTCTTTAAATAAAGCATTACTTCATGGTTAAGCCTAAAAAGCGCTTTGGTCCAAATTTCGACCCATGCGCTTAGTTTTATCAAATACACTTGTATAGAATGTTTAAACTTATTAATCATTTCTACTTAATTGTACACAAGTCAGCTTACAACTTAAAGTAAATCATGTAAATCTAAGAATATATAAATTAGAGCGATGCGATTAATCCTATTTAACGGTGTGCATCTTTCATTTCAATAAAGCAATTAAGCTATAATAGAATCATGAATCCAAAATTACAAACTTGTATCACTCTTTTACCAGAAATTAGAGAAGAACTCTTAGCAAGCACCATTCAAAACATCGATCAAAAAGATGCCTTTGACAACATCGTAACCGATGTTGATCTTTTAATTCAAAATCGTTTGATTAATTTACTAAGCCAAACGTATCCAGAAACCAGTTTTTTAGCAGAGGAGGAAGATCAATTTCAGATCAGTGATCAGATGTGGGTAATCGATCCCATTGATGGGACGAAAAACTTTGTGCGTAAACATGAAGACTATGCCATTTCAATTGCTTATTATGAAGCGCAAAAACCAGTGTTTGGGCTTGTTTATGACATTGCGAAAGATTGGCTATATTATGCAGAAGTCGGTAAAGGTGTTTATCTAAACCACAAGTTATTAAAGCCTAGACAGTGTACTGAGCTTAGCGATGCGATCATTGATGTCAATTTGAATACGGTCTATTACTTTGAGAATAAGTTAAAGGCCAACATGGAGTCGGTCAATCAAAAAACCTTTGCCCATCGCTCTTTTGGTTCAGGTGCACTCAGTTTATGTCGAATTGCTTTAGGTACCCATGACATCTACATGAGTTCTCATTTAAAATTCTGGGATTATGCGGCCAGTAAAATTATCTTAGAAGAAGCAGGGGGCGTTGTTGATCTGCCCTATGAAACAGGATCACTGATGCATACAAAATCACAAGTTATCATTGCCTGTTCAAGTTATGAGCTGTATCAAAATTTACAAGCTGTTTTATTTAATCAATGATGTGCTCAAAGCGCATCATTTTTAATAAGAAGAATAAAATGATGGTGACTAGTCCAGCTAATGACACCACCGCATCGATACCGATCCAATCGGCTAATGGACCAAGTAAAACAAGACTGAGTGGCATGATGGAACTGCTGATCATCGAGAAGACCCCAA
>CAZHIG010000075.1:0-5324 GCA_964532705.1 uncultured Erysipelotrichaceae bacterium | reverse complement strand
GCTATCTTAAAGTGTAAATATTTCTACACTTAAAGTCAAATAATTTCACATAATGAGAAACATTATCGTTTGAATACATCACGTGGTTTTGAACCCATCGCAGGACCAACCAAACCTTCATTTTCCATTTGATCAATCATGCGAGCGGCTCGATTATAACCTAAACCAAATCTTCTTTGAATATTAGATGTTGAAGCTCTACCTGTTTCTAAAATATACTCTTTAACTTCTTCATAAAGTGGATCATCCAATTTAGATCCCGTTCCATTCGAGGCTTCTGGATCATTTAAATTTAAGAATGATTCATCAAATACGGGTTTACGCTTTTCAGACACTGCTTGTGTAATACGATGAACTTCATCATCACTGATAAATGCTCCTTGAACGCGCATCGGAGCTGGTTCACCAACTGGATAAAAAAGCATATCCCCTTTCCCCAATAAACGTTCAGCGCCAACTTGATCAAGAATGGTTCTAGAATCAATACCATTGCTGACCTCAAATGCAATCCGGGAAGGAATATTTGCTTTAATGATCCCTGTAATAACATCTGTTGAAGGTCTTTGCGTTGCAACAACCAAATGAATCCCTGCTGCTCTAGCCAATTGAGTGATTCTTTGGATGCTTGCTTCAACATCCTTACCAGCAACCATCATTAAGTCAGCAAGTTCATCAATCACAACAAGAATCCAAGGCATAAGTTGCAAATGCTCTTGAGGTTTCTTAATCAACAACTCATTGTAAGCAGTGATGTTTCTAACGCCAAGATTTGAGAATACTTCATATCGATTTTCCATCATTCCAACAATGATTTTCAAGGCTCGTGTTGCCTCAGCAGCATCTGAAATCACAGGTGCAATAAGATGTGGAATATTAATAAATGGTGTAAATTCAACTTTCTTAGGATCTATTAGCAACATTTTAAGCTCATCAGGAGATGTTCTTAGCAAGTAGTTTATGATCATGGTGTTCATAAAAACAGACTTACCCGAGCCCGTAGATCCTGCAACCAAAAGATGTGGCATCTTGTCCATTTCAGCATAAATGCCTTTGCCCATTAGATCTTTACCTAGTGGATACAACATTTTCTTAATGCTTTGTTCTTTAGGAATATCACGCATCATTTCAATCATCTTAACTGCATTCATCTCAACGTTTGGAATTTCTACACCAACCGCATTACGCCCTGGAATCGGAGCCTCAATTCTGAGTTCTTTTGCAGCCAGTTCCATTTTTAAATTATCTTGTATGGATGCAATTTTTGAAATCTTAACATTTGACTCAGGCTTAAGTTCGAATTTTGTAACAGAAGGTCCAATATGTGTCGCCACAAGACTTGCACTGACACCAAATTCATTTAGAATTTCAATCAATCGTTTACCTTTAATGGATGCTGCTTGTGTGTTTGCGCTTGATTTTGCTTTTACACTTACTTCATCAAGAAGGCCAATGCTAGGTAACGTATAATTGCCTATCGTTTCTATGGTCGCTGCTGAATAAGTTTTTACTTCTTCTATCGTTCTTTTGTTTCTTCTAGTTTTTGGCGTCTTCTCATCATCTATAGTTATAAACGAAGTTTTTGGTTCATTGTTTAAAGTATCGTCATATGCTTCATCGATTTCTACTTCTTTGGTAAAAATATTCTTAATAACTTCGACATCAATAAGAAGGATTAACACAAAAACACTAAGACCGATGAGCAGAAAAAGTGTTCCATTTCGACCAAACAAGTAAGTACTTAATGCATACCATAATCTTCCAATCAGACCCACAGCATCGATCAAAGTTCCATCAAATACTAGACTCACTTCATTTGGCCAAGTCTCTAAAACGGTTAATGACACAGTTTGTTTATCGAGTGCAAAATAAGTAAACCATAAAAATACGCTATTAATACTGATAAAGAGTGCCAACCAATACTTAAACTTGAATTTTAGCTTTCTGAAAAAAGTGACCTTAATCAAATAAAGGTTACTAACAAAATAAACGAGCGATCTTGCATTCCCGAAAAATATGTTAAAAGTCTTATCAAAAAATTGGCCAACCTGACCTTCTTGTAAGAAGGCAATTAAAGTAATTCCAAAATAAAGTACTAAAAAGAGAATTCGATACAAATTTTGATTTCTTTTGTTACTTCTTCTTTTCTTTGCCATATTAATTTAAGTTTAACTCAATAATGACAGGTAAAACCAAAGGTTTCTTGCCTGTCTCTTTATAAATATACTTTGAGATACGTTCACGCGCTTCATTTCGAGCGCTTGAATTCTCATACTTCTGTTTTTCCAAAAGCTCTAAGATGCTTAGTTCCATGATTTTAGCAACTTCTTTTAAAATATGCTCAGAATCTTTGAGATAGATTACACCACGGGATTGTACATCTGGTCCACCTAATAAAGATTTTGTTTTAAAATCGATACTAACACCTACAACAATGACACCATCTGTAGAAAGTGTTTCTCGATCCTTTAGAACTAAGCCTGTATAATCTAATTTTTCATAGCCATCAATTAAGACTTCATCTAGGGGCAAAATTGTAGCGGTATTATTGAGTTTTCCTTCTTTGAATTCAGCGATTTGACCGTTATCTAAAACAACAATTTTGTCAGCATAATACCCCATATCTAAAGCCACATTCGCATTTGCAATTAAATGCCGATATTCTCCATGAATTGGAATGAAGTATTTTGGTTTTGTAAGATACATGAGCATTTTAATATCTTCGATTGCAGCATGCATTGAAAATACTTTTTTCTTGTCTAAACTAATCACTTTTACATCTTCTTTATATAACTCATTTTCCATTGAACCTGCTTCAATTTCTGTACCTGGAACAACAGGTGAAGCAATTAAAATCGTATCTGAAGGTCGAAGTTGTATTTTTTCATCTTCACTGATTGCAATTTTATGCATGGATCTAAATGCATTGATCCCACTACCAGAAATAATGATCACAATGTCTTCAAGTTCATTGTTGAAACGAGCACTGGTGACTTCTAGTTCGATCGGAAGTTTATAGTAATTTAAAATTTCTGCTTGAGCCAATAAGTTTCTTTGATGTGCATTGTAGAAAAATACTTTTTTCTTAAACCGTTTGGCTTGTTCAATGACTTCAATTAAACGATATAGGTTTTGTTCATACATGGTCACAATGACTCTACCCTTAGCATTTTCAAAAGCATTCTCAAGATAATCTGTAATTCTATGATTAGGGGCTGTAAAACCACTACGATCTGCGCCAATAGATTCTGTTAATAAAGCAAAAACACCTTTTTTACCAAGTTCAGCAAACTGTGTAATATCGCAATTAAATGCATCTAGACGATTATTAAAATCAATGATAAATTCTGGTGCATAAACAACATAACCATGGTTAGAATCAATGGCAACCCCAAATGCATCTGCGATTGAGTGCGTTAAACCAAATGTTTTAATATGACGTCCTTGTACATTAAAATCACCATTTCGATCAATGATTTTTAACACATAATTCTTGATACCCTTTTCCTTAAATAAAGTTTCCAACAAAGCAGCCGTTAATGCACTGGTATACACAGGTGCATCAATTTGTTTTAACAAGAATGGTAAAGCTCCCATTGCATCATCGTGGCCATGGGTAATAAAAATGGCTTTAACATCAGATTTTCTTTCAACAAGATTCTTGATGTCAGGAATTACAATCTCAACACCTAGATGATGACCCTCTGGATATTTCAATCCAGCATCTAGAATATAGATATCTCGATCTATTTCAACAACAGTAAGGTTCTTACCATCTTCATCTAAGCCACCTAAGGCATATATACGTATTTGACTCATGCTTTACCTCCAAGTAAAAAATTAATCAAGTATGGCTTCACCTTTCAGTGTCCATGTATTAGCTTGTTTTATCTTAACAGATATTATCTGGCCCGACATATCAATAGGCGCTGTAAAATTGACCAATTTACTTTCCTCACTATAACCACTGTAGATGGAAGCATTCTTTTTTGAAGGTCCTTCAACAAGCACTTTAAGCGTCTTACCAATCATAGCTTGATTGCGTTTTAATGCTGATTGTTCAACGGCTCGATTGAGTCTTTGAAGTCGATCTCTTTTGACCTCGATTGGCACATTATCTCCCATAGAAGCCGCAGGTGTTCCGGGTCTCATTGAATAAATAAAGGTGTAAGCATTATCATATTGGATCTTTTCCACCACATTCAACGTCATTTCAAATTGTTCTTCTGTCTCATTAGGAAATCCTACAATAATATCAGTTGATAAAGCTAAATGTGGAATTTTTGTTTTTAGTTTATCTACTAACTCTAAATAGTCTTCAATCTTATATCTTCTTCCCATAATCTTTAAGATGTCTGATGATCCAGATTGTACAGGCAAATGTAGAAATGGCATGATGTTATTGTCTTGACTCATAACTTCAATCATTTCATCCGTAAAATCCCAAGGGTGAGAAGTCATGAATCGCACTCTGGGAATATCTTTTTGAGCAACATCTCTAAGTAAAGTAGCGAAGTCATAAGAAAGATTTAAATCTTTCCCATAGGCATTTACATTTTGTCCTAATAAAGTAATTTCTTGATATCCTTGATCAATTAATTCATCGATCTCTTGTAAAATATCTTCTTTCAAACGAGAACGTTCTTTACCCCGCGTGTATGGAACAATACAATAGGTACAAAACTTATCACAGCCATACATGATATTAACCCAAGCTTTGACCTTTTGTTTGCGACTAACAGGTAAGTTTTCAACCACTTCCCCTTCTTTAGAGTAAACTTCAATGACACGTTCTTTATTGAATATTGCTTGCGCAAGCAAGTTGGGAAAACGATGGATATTATGAGTACCAAAAACAACATCGATATGAGGATAGGTTTTTAATATTTTTGAAACGACATCTTCTTCTTGTGCCATACAACCACAAACCACGAAGATCAAGTCAGGATTCTCATACTTGAGTCGTCTGAGTTGTCCCAACTCTCCAAATACTTTATCTTCTGCGTTTTTTCTAATGGCGCAGGTATTATGGATAATCAAATCTGCATCTTCAGCGCTCTCTACTTCTTGATAGCCTAACGCTTCACACATTCCCCTAATACTTTCGGAATCTCTTTCGTTGGCTTGACAACCGTACGTTCTTAAATAAAATTTACGGTTTAAACCAATCTCTTTTAAACTTTCTGGTATATCAAAAAGCGATCTCTCGATAAGTGTCTTATCTCTAGAGCGCTTTTGTGCATTTTTTAAATTAGGTACACTCAGTGCTTCTATTTTCATAGTGTTAAAAAAACCAAGCTGAGCTTGGTTATTTTTGTGCGATGGCT
>CAZHIG010000074.1:0-5379 GCA_964532705.1 uncultured Erysipelotrichaceae bacterium | reverse complement strand
GCTGTATTACAAACTGATGAACGCATACGATCAAAATGACGTTGTCTCGACTTGCTTTCTAGTAAGTCTAAATAAGACTCATCTTCTTCAATGGAAGTCAACATTGAATAGTCATTTTCAGCAAATATATGCAAAGCTCTATTTAACATATGTTCTACCAATTCAAACATACCATTGATATCTTTTAATGCTTCATCTGAAAATGATTCTCTTGAATCATAAACCAGATCAAAGAATTCACCAAGATTGGTGGTAAGATCACCAATGCGTTCTAAGTTTTTAATGATTTGAAGATTGATGGAGTTAGACTCAGTGTCTTTCTCATTTAAAGTTTGTTTAGAGATCAACAACAAATAATCAGTTATCTTGGTGTCAAAACCATTAATAATATCTTCAATTTCATGTATGGATGTTAGAGACATCTTTTCTTCTTTATTCAGCATTTTTTGAGCTGTCATAATAATTTCAGAAGACATTTCTCCCATTTTAAGGGTCGCTCTTTTTGCAACATCTAAAGCTGCAGAGGGGAGTGAAATAGCCAAATTTTCATCAAACGCATTATTATCAACGCCAAGCTTTTCACTTTCAGCTCCTCGAATAATTTTTTTGATTATAAATACCAATTGTTTTATTAATGGAAAGAAGATAATGGTTCCTACTAGGTTAAATATAATATGTGCAACTGCAATTTGCATCATGGACTCAAGTTTAAAAGTTAGTGTTAGATAAGCCATCACATTAAGATATACCGGTAACAAGAGTAAAGATATCACAGTCATTAATACATTAAATAATGTATGGATTCCTGCAGCTCTTCTAGAGGCTAAAGAACCTCCAATGGCTGCTAATGCTGCTGTAACAGTTGTTCCAATGTTAGAACCAAAAACAAAGGGAAGAGCAGCATCAAATGACATACCCCCAGCTTCATAAATCTTTTGCACAATTCCAATCATTGCTGATGAGGATTGTATGACACCCGTCATAAGTGCACCTCCTAGGACAGCAACCACAGAATGATCAGCAAAATAAAAGGTTAAATCTTTAAATGCTTGAATATCTTTAAGCACTTTTAGAGCATCACCCATTAACATAAGCCCATAAAATAAAACACCAAAACCAAGAACAATTTCTCCTAAGTACGAATGTTTTTTGCGTTTTGCAAACAACAACATAAAGGTACCGATAAAGATAAAATAAAGGGAGTATTTTTCGACTTTTAATCCAACTAAGAAAGCAGTAATGGTGGTGCCAATATTGGCTCCAAATATGATCCCAACAGTTTGTTCTAAGCGCATTAGTCCAGCTCTTACAAAGCCTATGGTGATGGCCGTCGTTGCTGAGGATGATTGTATTACTACAGTAACGGCTAATCCAATGAGTAAACCCATCCAAGCCTTGCTTGTATAGCGATCAATGATGTCGCGGAGTTTATCACCGGCCAATGATTTCAATCCGTCCCCCATAAACTTAATACCAAATAGAAATAATCCTAAACCACCAAGTATGGTTTGCCAACTGATGTCATAAAAAGTAACTTCTGTTAGTACTGTGATCATTTTGTCTCCCTTGAGTGTCGTTTTTATTTTAGGGGTTTCAACCTTAAAACACAATAAATAATTGACTATGTTATAATTTTTTTGTCATGTTAAAAGCTCAATTTATAAACCAAACTGAAGAAAAATCATGGAATCATTATCGCTATTTGATTAAAGAGATTTTAAAACAGGCGGATGTTTTACTAAACATTAAAAAAGCCTTTGAATGCTCAATTATTTTGGTTAGTGCTGATGAAATACATAGGATCAATAAAGTCTATCGAAACATAGATAAAGTAACAGATGTTATCAGTTTTGCATCACATGATCTCTTGTCAATCGAAGTCGAAGAAAGTAATCTTGAGTTAGGTGATATATTTATAAATGTCACTGCCATTCGGAATCAAGCTCAAGATTATCATCACAGTTTAAAAAGAGAATTTAGTTTTCTAGTCACACACGGTCTATTACATTTGTTGGGGTATGACCATATGACTTTAGAAGATGAACAGAAAATGTTTGATCTACAAGAGGAAATACTCAGTGAAATCGCACCACGAAAACATGTTAAGTAAACTCATATTCAAGTTTCATGTTGCAATTATGGGTCTAAGTGAAGGATTATTGACTGATACTAGTCTACAAATTCAATTCATCTTTGCTTTGTTTGCATTGATTATTGCGTGGGTTCTAAAATTCACACAAACTGAGTGGATGATTTTGTTGATATGTATTGGTTTTGTCATTAGTTTAGAGTTTATGAATTCGGCATTTGAACAAATGTTAGATCGATTTGATCCAACTTACCATGTTTTAACAAAAAGAGCTAAAGATCTTGGTGCAGCAGCGGTACTGTTTGCTTCAATCATCAGTTTAGTGATTGGTATTATGTTGGTGTTAAACCACATTTAAGGAGAGCTATGAAACAAGAAGATATCTTAAAACATGCATTTAAAGCAATGGGGAATGCGTATGCGCCTTACTCTAATTATCATGTAGGTGCTTGTGTCACGATGAAAGATGGGACTTATTTTTATGGAGCCAATATTGAGAATGCCTCGTATGGTGCCACCAATTGTGGTGAACGCTCAGCACTATTTGCTGCTTACTCTAATGGGTATCGTAAACAAGACATTGAAAGTTTAGCGATTGTGACTGATGGAAAGATCCTTGCGGGTCCTTGTGGAATTTGTAGACAAGTTCTATCTGAACTTTTAGAAGATAACACGCCTATTATTCTTTCAAATGGACTGGTGACTGAAGTAAAGACCATTAATGATCTTTTACCTATGCGTTTTACGCAAGAGGATCTTAAGTGAGTTATCGTGCAGGCTTTATTGCGATTATTGGTCGTCCTAATGCGGGTAAAAGCAGTCTGCTTAATGCATTAATTCAACATAAAGTAGCCATTGTTTCAAATAAGGCACAAACCACAAGGAATAGCATCAAAGCAATTTTGACACAAGAACAATCACAAATAATTTTTATTGATACACCTGGCATCCATAAAGCTCAACATGAAATGGGACGTGAACTTAATAAGTTGGCTTTTGGATCTATGCAAGGTGTTGACTTAATTTATTATATGTTTGATGTCTCTAAAAAAGTGAGTGTTCATGATCAACATGTATTAGATTTATTAAAGAAGCAAGATATCCCTGTTTTTTTAGTTTTAAACAAAATTGATTTAATCACAAAGAAGAACCTTATCCTACAATTAGAAGCCTTACAATCATTAATGCAATTTGATGAAATTATCCCAATCAGTGCGCTTAAGCAAGATAATTTAAAAAGACTTCTTGAAATAAGTGTTCCTTACTTACCAGAGTCAGAGAAAATCTTTCATGAAGATTGGGCATTAGATTACCCTGAACAATTTATGATTACTGAGATCATTCGAGAACATATTTTGCATTTAACCCTTGAAGAGATCCCACATTCTGTTGCGGTTACTTTAGCCAATATGAAGGAGGATTCTAAAGGAATCCTAATTCAAGCCAGTATTTATGTTGAAAGAGATTCACAAAAGGGAATACTGATTGGTAAATCAGGAAGCATGTTGAAGAAGATTGGTCAAAACGCAAGACTCGAACTTCAAGATCGCTTGGGTAAACCCATTTATCTTGAACTAATGGTTAAGGTTGAGAAAAATTGGCGTAACACCAAAAGAAGTTTACATAGTCTAATCCATCAAGACTTGGAGTCATAAGTGAAAGATCAATTTGAAGTCATCATACTGAGTCAAGAAAATTACCGTGAAACAGATGTTCTACTTAAAGTCATCACACAAGAGAATGGGCTTTTAACCTTTGTTGCAAAAGGGCTTAATAAGATGTCAAGCAAAAATAGAGTTGGGACACTGGTCTACTCAAGCTCACTTTTTATGTTTGATTTAAAAGAGAGAAGTGACATTCAAAGTCTACAAAACGCTCAAGTTATTTCTAATCGGTATCACATCACAGAAAACCTTGAAAAATCGTCTGTGGCGGCTGTTGTGAGTGAGCTTGTGATTCAATTACTTAAACACGAAAATGATCCTATGATTATTTCTGATGTCTATCACTTCATCAATAAACTTTTTGATCGAATAAATAGCAGTGATAAATCTACTCATTTACTTGTTTATACAATGGTGTATTTTCTGAATCAGTTTGGTATTTTACCTCATGTCGATGCATGTTTGATGTGTGATGGGACTCTGATTAATAGCTTCTCGATGTCCGAGGGTGGATTTATCTGTTCAGATTGTCAGAAAGAAATCCAATCACCCATTATAGATTCATCAATTTTAAAAGAATTTAGAGCCATTATAAAACTAAATGAGGATAAATTGGATGCTTTTTTAAACTATCCAAAAATCGATTACAGCAATATAAAAAGATTATTTGATTTCTATGTTTTTCATACAGGTAATCCATTAAATTCTTGGGATTTTATCGATAAATACACTATAATTAAGTAGTTATAAAGGAGTTTAACATGTCTTATCCATTTGATATTATTGTAAATCATGCTAAAATCAACGGTTTTGTCTACCAAGGCTCAGAAATTTATGGTGGATTGGCCAACACTTGGGATTTTGGTCCCTTAGGTGTATTACTAAAAGAAAACATTAAGAACGCATGGCGTTATCGTTTTATTCAAACAAATCCATACAATGTTGAAATTCAATCAGCGATATTAATGAACCCAAAAGTTTGGGAAGCAAGTGGCCATTTAAAGACCTTTAGTGATCCATTAATGGATTGCAAGTATTGTAAGACAAGACATCGCGCAGATAAGCTTATTGAAGCACATAGTCAGCACTCAGTTAATGCTGCAAAGATGAATATAGCAGAACTTGAAGCCTATATTTCTGAACACAAAATTGCATGTCCAAACTGTGATCACCATGATTTTACAGCCATTCGACAATTCAATTTGATGTTTAAAACTTTTCAAGGCGTGGTTGAAGACTCAAAAAATACGATTTACTTAAGACCTGAAACGGCTCAAGGCATGTTTGTTAACTTCAAAAATGTGCTTAGAACTTCTAGAAAGAAAGTGCCATTTGGTATAGGACAAATAGGAAAATCATTTAGAAATGAAATAACACCAGGTAACTTTATTTTTAGAACGCGCGAATTTGAACAAATGGAACTTGAGTTCTTTTGTAAACCAGGTGAAGATTTGAAATGGTATGGCTATTGGAAAGAGACCTGTTTTAATTGGTTAACAGCTCTAAATGTTAAAGAAGATCATTTGAGAATTAGAGAACACGATGCAGAAGAGTTATCTCATTATTCAAATGGTACCAGTGACATAGAGTACTTGTTCCCTTGGGGTTTTGATGAAATTTGGGGGA